>NZ_DIQL01000034.1:0-3395 GCF_002427225.1 Proteiniphilum sp. UBA5463
TCGGCCATAGCTGCCAAAGGCTTGCCTAAAAGCTGCATGGTGGAAATTGAAGCAATTGCCGTACGATGAGGACGCTGGGAAATGTGATCTGGATTGTTTTCGGAGGCATATTTATTGCCATCGAATACGTTATTGCCAGTATTGGCCTGATGGTTACAATAATCGGTATTCCCTTCGGCCTGCAATCGCTGAAACTGGCGGAGATGGCATTGTTGCCTTTCGATAAAAAAGCAGTGCAAAATCGCACAACTTCGGGGTGCCTGGCACTTGTTATGAATATTATCTGGTTCTTTATCGGTGGGTTGCCCATTGTGCTCACACACCTGTTTTTCGGTGTTTTGTTTTACATCACCATTATCGGTATTCCTTTCGGAAACCAGCATTTCAAATTAATGAAATTAGCTTTTTCACCGTTTGGCAAAGTGATTCTGAACCGATAATTACTCAAAGACTGTCGGCAGATCCTCTTCTTCAATTTCTTCCGGTGGATCTTTTTTTACCACGAAAGCGCTTATTTCCCAAAGCATGTAAAGCGGTATGGTGACTATAATAAGTGAAAACGGGTCGCCAGACGGGGTAATTATAGCTGCCAGCACCATAGAACCTACCACTGCTTGTTTGCGGTACTTGCGGAAGAAAGACCGGTAGATGAGTCCCAAGCTGGATAAAAGCCAGAAAACAAGCGGCAACTCAAACACGACACCCATAATGAGGATGAGGGTGTAAAAATTGTTCATGTAGGAATCCAGCGAGATGGTGTTTTTAATGGCATCGCTCAATTCAAAAGTGATGAGGAACCTGAAGATCAATGGAAAAACCATAAAATAGCCAACCAGACAGCCGATCACGAACATCACTCCTCCGAATCCAAAGGCCATTTTTACCCCTTTGGTCTCGTTTTCGTAAAGAGCCGGGCTGATAAAGCGCCAGAGTTCAAACAAAATATAGGGGATGGTCAACAGGACAGCAAATGCCAGAGAAGTGGAAATATAGGTCATAAACTGCGTGGTCATGTTGATGTTCAACATTTCAACATTAAACGAGTCGGCCGAAAAATCGGGAAGGAAAGGGATGTATTTGCTGGCGCTCTCCAGGAAACGATAGGTGATAAAATCGGAAGAACTGGGTGCAAGAATTATTGAGTCGAAAATACGAGGAATAAGGATGAATCCAGCAATGGCCAAAATAAGCACTGCGCCGATAATTCGTATCAACGTCCAGCGGAATTCCTCGAGATGGTCCCAAAAGGACATTTCTTTCTCTTTCATGCAACCAACAGATTATAGAATTTAATCTCGGAAAAAATCCACAAAAACGTGGATTAATCCCGAGAACAGACGATTTTTACAATAACTGGAAAATTAGGTTACTGATTGCTTGTGGACGATGTTTTTTTGTCGGCCGGATCGGCTTTGATATCCTCTTCAATATCGTTCAGTCCTTTTTTGAAGCTGTTGATGCCTTTTCCCAACCCTTTCATAAATTCAGGGATTTTCTTTCCACCGAAAAGAATTAAGACAACCAAGATAATAATGGGAATTTCCCATCCGTTTAAATTAAAAAGCAGTGGATTCATAGGTCTTATTGTTAGTTTGATAATTTGTTTGCAAACACTATATTTTCACAAAAGTAGAATTAATTATTAAGTTTAGCAATAATATTAAGATAAAGTTTCGTAAAAAGAGCCGTGAAATGATTTTATGAGGTGGCTACTTTTTAGCGAGGTGTTGAAGTCCTGTTTCTACACAGAATTGATCGGCTTTTCCGGTTTAAAGTGTTAACATTCGAAAAATGTATACCAGCACTGCATTTTTGTTTTAAATTTGCATCGCCAAGTTTAGAACGATTATAATTAATGAATAGAACACATCTGCTTCTCATCTTTTTTCTGTTTGTTGTGATGAGAATTTTTTCTGTCAATCCCCCTGCTTCTGAAGTCAGGGCCGTCTGGTTGACAACAAATTACGGACTTGACTGGCCAAGGAACAGGATCAGTCAGGAAGTGCAAAAAAGAGAGCTGATCGCTATTCTTGATAATCTGCAAAAACACAATTTCAATACCGTAATATTTCAGGTTCGGGCAAGAGGAGAAATGTTCTATGATTCAAAAATTGAGCCGCTGGCATCGGTAATTGTTCCATCCGGATATGGGAAGCCCAAATTTGATCCGCTGGCTTTTGTCATTGAGGAGTGTCATAAGCGCGGTATGGAACTGCATGCCTGGATGGTAACCTATCCGTTGGGTTTAGACAAGCATGTGAGAAGTTTGGGTGCAAGATCGGTTACAAAAAAAAATCCATCCATAACCCGGAAATACCGTGGCGAATGGTTTCTTGATCCGGGTAATCCAAAAACCGACGACTATCTCTTGTCCATCGTAAAGGAGATCGTTTCAAATTATGATATTGACGGGATTCATTTTGATTATATCCGGTATCCGGACAACACGGGTAAGTTTCCTGATGCTGGGATGTATAGGCTTTACGGTAACGGGAAAACGTTACACCAATGGCGTAGAGATAACATTACCCGGTTTGTGACCAAGGCTTACGACTGGGTGAAAAGTCAAAAAAAATGGGTACAGGTCAGCAGTGCCCCTCTTGGGCGGTACAGGGCGTTGGGGAATACAGGGGCTGGATGGACTGCTTTGGAAACTGTTTTTCAGGACGCCGCCATGTGGTTGAAGATTGGTAAGCATGATGCCCTTTATCCCATGATGTATTATAAGGACCATCTTTTTTATCCGTTTGTGGACGATTGGCTGGAAAACGGGAACAAGCGCATTATCGTTCCGGGATTGGGAACCTATCAGATGATTGAGCTGGGCTGGAGCCGGCAGGATATCGAGAACCAGATGGATTACACAAGGAAGAACGAGTCGGCCGGACAGGCATACTTCAGAACAGATAATGTGTTGTCGAACACAAAAGGGATCTTGAATACCCTGGAGCACTATTACCGTTATCCGGCAAAACTGCCGGCAATGACCTGGCTTTCGGATGAAATCCCTGGAGCACCGTACGACTTAACTGCTGAAAATATAAACGGAAAACTTTTGCTTAGCTGGAAAACCGATGATGCCGCGGACCGAGTCACTTATAATGTTTACAGGAGTGAATCGGAGGATTTAGATGTACACAAAGCCGAAAATATCCTCGCCACGGGATTGAGAGAACCTTTTTTTGAGTATGCAGCATCCATTGATGAAAAGGGTTATTATTATTATGTAACGGTTTCAGATTCATATCATAACGAGAGTGAAGTCTGTTATCCGGCATTTTTTGTTCATTCCGAAACGGTGAAATGAATTTAAATGTGTATCTTTAAAAAAATATCAAAAAAATAACTTCAAGCGATTGAAAAAAGAAATATTTTTGTACTATGGATAGCAGCCA
>NZ_DIQL01000034.1:3509-4440 GCF_002427225.1 Proteiniphilum sp. UBA5463
TTTTGTACTATGGATAGCAGCCAGAAATTGAGAAAACAGGTGAAAGATGAGTTCATGCAGTATCTGTCTGATCGTAAGCACCGTAAAACTCCGGAGAGATTTGCCATACTCGATCATATTTACAACACAAAAGGACATTTCGACATGGATTCGTTATATAAATCCATGGTAGATGTGAATTTTCGTGTCAGCCGTGCCACACTCTATAATACCATTGAATTGCTGCTCGATTGTGGACTGGTGGTGAAACATCAGTTCGGAGGAAATATTTCGAAGTACGAACGTGCTTACGGCAACGAAAATCACGATCACATTATCTGCACCAGCTGTGGTGAAGTTTGGGAATCCAAAAACGGCAACCTGTTTACTGCGGCACAGCAGCGAAAAATTAAAAAATTTACCGTAAGTTACTACAGTATGTATATTTACGGGATTTGCAGTAAGTGCAGTCACGCCAAGAAAATAGCTTTGAGAAAACTGAATAAAGAAACTAAATAATAAAGATATTCAGACTTGTAGACTAAAAGATATTTAGAATAAGAATTGCGCATAATTTCAGGAAGTTAATTATACGGCAGAAAGCAATGGATTTCGTTACACAATGTCCTGTCTTATCAATTCCCTTAAATATTGCAGAAGGTTCTTCGAAGTACAGGACCAAAGATTTTTCGAGTTTTTGGAAATGGCGATTGGCTTTTCTTATGAGCTTGAAGCGGCAATTATTATTGCTCGAAATCTGGAATATATTGATACTGAATTGATGCATGAGAGTGTCGATAAACTTGTGAAATTACAAATAATGATTCTCTCGTTCAAAAAATAATCTAAAGTAAAGTCTATTGTCTATAAGTTTTGAGTCTTATAATCTAAAGAATAATATGAAAGTTGATGTAATTTTAGGCCTTCAGTGGGGCGATGAAGGAAAAGGAAA
>NZ_DIQL01000012.1:0-1634 GCF_002427225.1 Proteiniphilum sp. UBA5463
AGTTCATTCCAACCGGGGGGAGAAATTGAAAAGTCTTTTGATGGTGATATGAACACCCTTTACCATTCATCATGGAACAACTCAGGTAGCAATTATTTCCCTATTACGCTGGAATACTTTTTCGAGAATCAGGAAAGTATAGATTATATTGTCTATTACCCCCGGACGTCAGGCCCAAATGGTCTTTTCAAAGAGGTTGAGATTTGGGTAGCAACAGAAGATAAGCCCTCTTACATAAAAGCGATGGATTATGATTTTCAGGGTGTATCGTCTCCTACTAGAGTATCGTTCGAAAAAACCCTGGTAAAACCCAAATCAATTAAATTTGTAGTTAATTCGGGTGCCGGTGATGGACAAGGTTTTGCCTCATGTGCCGAGATGGAGTTTTATCGCACCAACCCTGACAATACCAATCCTCTCACGCTATTTACCGATCTTACTTGTACGCAACTCAAGGCCGGCATTACAATGGATGAGATAGAAAAGGTATCTAACAACCTCTACCGCAATATCGCTCTTTATATGCTGAAAGGAACCTATCCACGGGAGTTCCGCATACAAGACTACCGTGCCTGGCCACATCCTGACGATTGGGCAAGAGTGAATAAAACATCCACCTTGAGCTTACTGGATAACCCCACCGGAATTTCTGTTTCGGAAAACGAGGAAATGGTGGTTTTTGTAGGTGATACCGGAGGATATCCTTTGAGCTTGAAAATTCAAAACCTGAATAGTCCCGGTAAAGATGGCTATAATAATGCATCTTTTTATCCGCTTTCTCCGGGGGTGAATAAATTGAAAGTCCGCAACAAAGGCCTGGTTTATCTGTTCTATCATACGCCCGATTGGCAAACCGCACCTCAGGTAAAAATCCATTTCGCCACCGGGAAAGTGAACGGTTATTTCGATTCGCAAAAGCATCAGGCGTCAGACTGGCCGCGACTGCTCAGCGCGGCAGTTGATGATTATTTCGATCTATTGGGTGAACATGCCCATCTGACATTCCCGACAAACGATTTGAAAACCTATGCAGCTGACAACGGTGATAAACTGATCAATGCTTACGACGATTTGGTCCGCATGGAAAAAGAGTTCATGGGACTGATGAAGTATAATAGGCCGACTGTTAACAGAGCCTATTTCCATGCTATGTATACATCGTATATGTATTCCACTTCATACCGGACAGCATACAATGTGAGTGGAGCAGATGTAAAGAGAGCCATTCTCGACCTGAAACAGTTTAAATTATCTCCCTGGGGGCCGGCACATGAAACGGGGCATACGTTTCAAACCCGTCCCGGCTTTAAATGGCACGGCATGACGGAAGTGACCAATAACGTGCACTCTCTCTACGTGCAGACTCAATGGGGGAATGCTTCACGGTTGGAGTCAGAGAATATGGGGCGTTATAATAACCGTTATGAGAATGCTTACCATAATTCTTTTGTGAAAAAGGCAGCTCATCCCGGCGAGGGAGACGTATTCTGCAAACTGGTCCCGCTTTGGCAGTTACAGCTCTATTTTGCCAATGCAAGGGGGAATGCCGATGTGTATAAAGATTTGTACGAAAAAATCCGTACATCGCCCGATAAGTCCACGCCGGGCGAGCAACAACTGGAATTTACCAAAAT
>NZ_DIQL01000012.1:1823-13527 GCF_002427225.1 Proteiniphilum sp. UBA5463
GACGACTACGGCAAAAAGCGCATTACCGTTACCCAAACGCAGATAGACCGCACCATTGCCGACATAAAAGCCAAAGGTTACCCGGAAGTTGACGAGAAAATTGAATATATCTGTGACGCCAATTGGAAGGTATTCAAAAACCGTTTACCGGTACAGCCGGGAACTGCTACGAAAAGCGGGACCAAAATAACGATGAAAGGATGGCAAAATGTGGTTGCTTACGAAGTTTATAAGGATGAAAAATTAATGTTTGTTTCAAACATGTCTTCTTTTACTCTGGACTCTTTCGTAACCGATGATACCAAAGTATTTGCAATAGCATATAATGGGGATAAGTCAGAAGTGACGTTTTAATTGAGTAACCATAGAAATTTATGCAGAATGATTTATTATATAAAATAAATTAATGCTATATTTGAAGTTTAATTGAAAAAGTGCAGATTACACATTCATCTATTTTGCATAATTCCATAATTAGTGCAACTTTTAATTAATCAGTTACTAAAACTCAGGTCGCATTTTTAATCTCAGGATTGAATTATTGTAGTATTGAACACTATTACAGGTGACCAATAAAATAATAATTACTTTTTAAAATATATATAATCAGATAAAACAGTATATTCAAAATTTTATTCAACATGACAAAGACAAATTTATTTTTTTTATCATTACTGCTTGTCGTTTTTGCAGCGTGTACCACAAACGTTAATAAAGCAGGCAGTGAAAATCCTTCCCGTTATGTTATTCAAACGGAAGTGCCTGAACGTCCTGCAGGACAAAAAGATGTACTTGGCTTGGTTGCACCCAGGCTCGATACGGTAAGGGTGGGTTTTATCGGGCTTGGAATGCGAGGCCCGGGAGCTGTGCAGCGATTTACACACATTCCAGGCACTCAGATAGTAGCATTATGCGATCTGCACGCCGACAGGGTGGAAAAAGCACAAACCATACTCGATAGAGCAGGCCTGCCCCTCGCTGCAGGATATAGCGGAAGCGAAGATGCCTGGAAAGAACTTTGTCAGCGCGATGATATTGATCTGGTTTATATTGCTACCGACTGGAAACATCATGCCGAAATGATGGTTTACGCAATGGAGCAGGGTAAGCATGTGGCATGTGAAGTACCGGCATCAATGACCCTAGATGAGATATGGTCGGTGGTGAACACAGCAGAAAGGACTCAGAAGCATGCAATGCAGCTCGAAAATTGCGTATATGATTTCTTTGAGCTCACGACTCTGAATATGGTGCAACAAGGCCTTTTCGGTGAGGTACTCCATGCCGAAGGTTCGTATATCCATGATCTGTCCGATTTCTGGGGATACTATGAAGGGGATTGGCGCTTGCAATACAATAAGGAGTTCAGGGGTGACGTTTATGCTACTCATGGCATGGGGCCGGCTGCTCAGGTGATGAACCTGCATCGTGGGGATAAGATGAACATATTAGTTTCTATGGATACCAAACCGGTAAATATTCCTGAATATCTCATTGAAAAGAGGGGAATGGATCCGGATAGTGCTTACAACTTTGCCAATGGTCAGAATACAATGACAATGATACGAACTGAAAATGGCAAAACCATTCATATTCAGCACGATGTGGCGTCGCCACGTCCATATTCACGTATGTATCAGGTTAGTGGAACAAAAGGTTTTGCTAATAAATATCCCAATGAGGGTTATGCTGTTCAAGGTAAATCCCTGGATGCTGATATTGCACCCAATCTAGAGAACCTGAGTGCCCATAACTATGTATCGCAAGAGGTAAAAGAAGCTTTGATGAAAAAATATAAACACCGCATTCATCGCGAGCTGGAAGAGAAGGCAAAAGAGGTAGGTGGTCACGGAGGTATGGATTTTATTATGGATTACCGTTTGATCTATTGTTTACGGAACGGTTTGCCTTTGGATATGGATGTATACGACTTAGCTGAATGGTGCTCATTGGCTGAACTAAGCCGCATCTCAATTGAGAATAACAATGCTCCGGTAGCTGTACCCGATTTCACACGTGGTAACTGGAACAAGGTTCAGGGATTCAAACATGCTTTTGCAGATTAAGGACATGAGTCCCCTCCGATAACTCTTTTCTACTGAAAATTTTCCAAAATCATCATTGATTTTCAGCGAGTTGAAAACTATTAAAACTGGATTTGGGGATTTTCGGAGCAGACTCAGACATTAGAATTATATATAAAAAAAGCGGGTTTTTTGATCCGCTTTTTTTTATACCCGTTTTTTATGAAATCTCTTGAAGTGCCTTAAAATATTATATATTCAGTGTTAATCAGCTTTTTAATGAGTTGTCAGTATCTCCTGTTTTTTAATAGTTCCGGAATTTGAGCCGGCTCTTTAGCAACCGGAACACCGGCTGCCTCAAAGGCTGCTATCTTTTCGGCTGCAGTGCCTGTTCCGCTGGAGATGATGGCCCCTGCATGGCCCATCTGCTTGTCGGGAGGAGCCTCTTGTCCTGCAATAAAGGCAGTTAAGGGCTTTGTAACATGTTTCCTGATATATTCGGCAGCACGTTCTTCAGCATCGCCACCAATTTCACCTATTAAAACTATGGAATCGGTCTCAGGATCGTTCTCGAACATCTCAAGCAACTCATTATAATAGAGCCCCACTACAGGGTCACCACCAACACCTATGGCTGTAGACTGTCCCAAGCCGCCGGCAGTAAGGTTATATACAACTTCATATGTTAAAGTACCGCTGCGACTAATTACTCCGGTACCTCCCTGCTTGAAAATCATAGAAGGCATAATGCCTACGAGGCTTTTCCCGGGAGAGATTAATCCCGGACAATTGGGACCTATAAGACTGGAGCCTCTTTGGTTGATATAGTGATACGCTTCAATCACATCGAGGGTAGGAATACCCTCTGTTATGCAGACAATCAGATTAATACCCGCATCTGCAGCTTCCATCATGGCGTCCTTAGCAAAAGCAGCCGGAACAAATATAACGGATGTGTTGGCCCCGGTCTCTATCACAGCATCTTTTACCGTGTTGAATACTGGTATGCCATCTACAAGTTCACCCGCTTTTCCGGGTGATGTACCACCAACAACATTTGTACCGTAAACTTTCATTTTTGAGGCGTGAAAACCGCCATCGCGACCGGTAATTCCCTGTACGATAAGTCGTGTATCGTTGTTTATAAGAATACTCATAGTATGTTTTTTCAGTCTTGATTGTAATTTGTTAATTCTACTGCTTTCCGGGTTGCCTCACCCATGTTTTCAGCAACATGAAAAAGAGAACCCTGCAAAAGAGCACGCCCCTCTTTTTCATTGGTACCTGTGAGGCGGATAACGATAGGTACATTGTTTTTCATTTGCTTAAAAGCTTCCAGCAAACCATTTGCAACATCATCGCAACGGGTGATGCCCCCGAAAATATTGATTAGCACTACTTTTACATTTTTGTCACTCAGCAACAGTTTCATAGCTTCAATTACCTTTGTGGGATTGGAGCTTCCCCCTATATCGAGGAAATTTGCAGGATTACCGCCATAGAGCTTGATCATGTCCATTGTAGCCATGGCTAGGCCGGCACCGTTTACCATGCACCCTATCTCTCCTCCCAGATTAACATAGCTGAATCCTTTGCTCTTTGCATTCTGCTCCTTTTTCTCCTCCTCGGTGGGCTCGTTAAGGGCTGCAATCCTGGGATGACGGTAGAGTGCATTATCATCGAAGGTTATTTTTGCATCAATTGCCATGATCTTACCCTCATCGGTAACCACCAGCGGGTTGATCTCGGCAAGAGAGGCATCTGTTTCCAAAAATAATTTATACAGTTTCTGGAAAATTAAGGCTGCCTGTCGTACAAGATTAATATCGTCGAAGAGCTTGAATGCTGACTCACGAGCAAGAAAATCAGGAATACCAGCAGAGGGATCAATCACAAATTTGTAAATTTTATCGGGTGTAGACCTGGCCACCTCCTCAATATCCATTCCTCCCTCTTTGCTAAGCATCAGAATTGTAGATTTAGAATTTCTGTCAATCACATAACTAACATAATACTCTTTGGAAATATTCACAGCCTCACCTATGAGAATACGGTCAACCTTGAATCCTTTAATGTCCATGCCAAGAATGGAAGCAGCGTGCCTGCGTAACTCTATCTCATCAGTGGCAAGCTTCACTCCACCGGCTTTGCCCCTGCCACCAGTATGTACCTGAGCTTTTACTATCACTTTCTGTGAATCCATATGGTTGTAAGCTTTCACAGCATCTTCCACTGAGCGGCACACTATACTCCTATCAACG
This sequence comes from Proteiniphilum sp. UBA5463, assembly GCF_002427225.1. Classification (NCBI taxonomy): domain Bacteria; kingdom Pseudomonadati; phylum Bacteroidota; class Bacteroidia; order Bacteroidales; family Dysgonomonadaceae; genus Proteiniphilum; species Proteiniphilum sp. UBA5463. The sequence goes on from NZ_DIQL01000012.1 coordinate 6,109, forward strand.
GGGATGCCATATGTCGCAAATATCTCTTTTGCCTGATATTCATGAATTTTCATGGGCTTTTTTTGATAATTTTATGATGTTAGGAAATTTCTGTAAATCTATAATATATTTTTCAAAATAAAAAACTTTGACATGTTAAATGCAAAAGTGTAGAATCAACCAGCAAGTGCGATATTACTTAAATTATTTAATAAATTACAGTTATCGTATCCTGGCCTGCAAACTTTATGCAGGTGGCTTGAGTTTTCTCACTGCTATTTTGAGTTGTAAGGGTGATAAACAGCTTATTTTTTCGTATTATTGTATCCGAATTGATAAAACATTTTTACTCAAACTTCAAATAGGAAAAGATGAACGATTTTCAGTGTTTACTTATCAGGCGCAGAAGCATCAGGAAATTTAAAAAAGAGAACCTGTCGCCTGATGAAACCCAAAAAATTCTTGAAGCTGCCCTGCTGTCCCCTACATCAAAAAACAGACATTCTTGGGAGTTTATTATTGTTGAAGACAGGGAAATGCTTTCTAAGCTTTCTGCTTGTAAACCGAATAGTGGCGCTTTTATTGCCGATGCTGCCCTGGCAGTTATAGTTGCCGGTAATCCGCTTGAAAGTGATGCATGGATTGAGGATGCTTCCATAGCTGCAATAAACATGCAGCTTCAGGCCGAAGAGCTGGGTATAGGCAGTTGCTGGGTGCAGGTGAGGAACCGTTACTACTCTGATAAGGTGTCGTCGGGCGATTATATAAACGAATTACTTCAGATACCCATGCCCATTGAGGTCCTTTGTGTGATTGCCTTTGGTAAAAAAGAGAAAGAGAAGGCACCTGCTGATCCTGATAATCTGCACTGGGAAAAGGTACATATAGAATTTTTCAAAACAATAACCGGATAAAGGCTGCTATGATTGATTTTTCAAGAATACCATCTCCATGTTTTGTAATGGAAGAGGAGCTGCTTCGAAAGAATCTTCACCTGATAAAATCGGTTAAGGAGCGTGCAGGCGTAAATATTATACTTGCTTTTAAAGCTTTTGCCATGTGGAGGTCGTTTCCAATAGTGAAAGAGTATATTCAGCATTCTACAGCCAGCTCTATCGCTGAGGCCAGGCTTGCCTTTGAAGAGATGGGAAATCCGGCGCATACTTACGCTCCAGCATATATAGAAGAAGATTTTCCACTGTTCCTGAAATACAGCAGTCACATAACCTTCAACTCACTTTCGCAGTTCGAGCGTTTTTATCCTCACGTAGTGGCTTCAGGGAAAAAGATTTATTGCGGATTAAGGATCAACCCGGAATTCTCGGTAGTGGATACCGATCTTTATAATCCCAGCACACCGGGATCACGCCTTGGTGTGACATCAGGCACGATAGGTGAGAGGTTGCCGGAAGGAATTTCAGGACTGCATCTGCACAACCTGTGCGAAAACAACTCATATGATCTGGAACGGACTCTGGAGGCCGTAGAGAAGAAGTTCGGCAGGCTGTTCGGACAGATTAGCTGGCTGAATCTTGGAGGCGGTCATCTTATGACCCACAGGGAGTACGATGTGGAGCACCTGATAACTGTATTGAAAGGGCTGAAAGAACGTTACCCACACTTAGAAGTCATTCTGGAACCTGGTAGCGCTTTCGCATGGGAGACAGGTGTACTGGTGGCTACCGTTGCCGATATCGTGGAAAACAAAGGGGTGAAAACAGCGATGCTGAATGTGTCGTTTGCATGTCACATGCCCGACTGTCTGGAGATGCCATACAAACCCCGTATCCGTGGTGCATATAATGAACCGGTAGATGGTAAGCCTACTTACAGAATGGGAGGTAACAGCTGCCTGAGCGGAGACTTCATGGGGGACTGGTCTTTTGATAATCCATTGCGGGTAGGGGACAGGATTGTGTTTGAAGATATGATCCATTACACTATCGTAAAAACCACTATGTTTAATGGTGTTTCACACCCATCTATCGGTTTATGGACAAAAGAGGGGAAGTTTATTCTTTACAGGAAATTTGGTTATGAAGATTATAAAAACCGTATGAGCTGAGAGGCAACTTGGTTATAATGGTTATCAAAAACCCTGAGTCGATGCCGTGGTTAAAAACATCTATCGGCCCAATTTGCTTATAATGGTTAACAAACCCTATGGTCAGGGATTTTCATGAAAAAATGCCAGGGACTTTTCGGAGTGGACTCACAAATGGAAAAACTGATACTATCCAAGGCATTATTTTCGAGAAAGACAGCATTAAAATCAACGGCTCAAAAGTGGACAGAAATTGTAGTTTCTCAAAAATTGACCAAGAAAGTAAAGGCAACGCTTTTCAAGTATTGCAAGAAGTGGAACAGCAAGTAGTGCAAGCCAACTTTTCTGAGAGTGCCGTGGGGGGCTATCACATCAATTATATCACAATTCAGTCTGTTCTCATTACTCAGCAGTCCGCATTACGACGCCACGCTTGCCGAGTATATGGAATCGCTGCAAGCGAAAAAACGAAAGGCGAGAAGCCGGGTAAGAATACACAGAATAAGCTAAAACAGTAAAAACAACATCTAAAAAAATAATTTATGAACACCACAGACAACGGAAACATCCTTTTGATGTTTGAAGAAATCAACCAAAAGCTAGAGAGAGTTGGTCAGTGAATCGACAAAATCGAACAAAGCCAGTCGGCAAACAATGCCGATACAAATCAAGACTTGATAAATGAAATTTCGCAACTGAAATCCGAATTAGATGTATTTTATCAAGTACACAACGAGAATATGAATGAGCTGAAGAACCGGAACCGACCCGCCAAAGTGGAAATCGAATTCACAATCACTTCCATGCCCTCGCTGATTATTATTTTTCATTGATGGTTATACTGTTATCGCTTGCGATATGGATCAGGTCTTTAAAAAACGAACTGTATGATTATTCCGATAACGATTTAAAGTTTCGTTACATCTAAATGCAGGGACAAGCCACCCGGGAAGATTTAGCAACCTTGGACACCCTTTTTTATTTCAACCGAGACAGTAAGAAAATCAGAGAGCTTCGCAAACAAGTGAAAGTTTTCGAGAAGAATGTGGAAGAACGGGCAAGGATTATTGAGCGAGAGGAGAGGCTAAAAAGAGAGAGAGAGACCATTGAGGAAAGATTGGGAAATATAAAAAAGTAACAAATTTTTTTGTTATTATTAAAATAATATGTAAAATTGTACGGTAGCGATGCTTTACAAGATATTTTTATCTTTTGTAAAACTTATTGATTTCTTTTTAATATTGTCGTTGTGTGAGTTTATATTATAAAAGAGAAGAGTTTAAATATATCTAATATTCGTTTCAATAATAAGATAATATAAGGAAATATTGTTTAATTCCTTTTCCCATGAAAAGTTTTATAATCTAACACGTATTTTGTGCTATGAAAAGATTTTTTTTGATAGAAATATTTCTACTATTTTTTTTAAATGTTCTATTTGCTCAGGTTAGTCCCCTCTATAACACAGTAATTCCTCCTTCTCCGAGTTCTGCTACTTATAGACAATATGGAAACTATGCCCCTTCACTTGCGACCGGTTCAATTAATATTCCAATTTCTTTGTATAATATTGAATTTGGCGGATACTCCCTTCCCCTTTCCCTTGTGTATAATACTTCTGGTATCAAAGTAGAAGAAGACCCCTATCCTTGTGGATATGGATGGAAATTTTTCCCTGGTTTACGGATTATGCGGACAATATTAGGACGACCGGATCTAAATGGCATTAACTATAAAATGGATATGTCTAACTTTAATGAGGAGGCACCTTATGACTATTACAAAAAACTGGTATATTCTTCTAAAGCCGGAGATTTTCCCGATATTCCCCTGAAAGACTATATTGATAGTCAGCATGATATATTTACTATTCATTTACCCAATTTACAAATTACATTTTTTATTGTAAATAATAAAGTTAGGACTGTTGGTACTAACGTGAAAATTATACCCAAGCTAGATGGTGGCGAACTGATCGGTTTTAAGGTTATAGATGATAAAGGTATAGAGTACTTTTTTGAGAATTATTTAGAAAAAACAGAAAACAATATTACAACTGCCTGGATGTTGGATCGCATCGTTTTACCGGGAAATAAAATCATTAGTTTTAAATGGGATTATTTTAAACATTCGAAAACCCAAAACTATGTAACAGTTTCTGATGAGTTGAGAGATTGTTTTCCATATGATTACAACAGATTTGATGATAATGATTCTTATATATCAGCCTCTGAATTAGGTTATGCAACTGAACAAGGGAATTATGATAAAATGTGTCATCTTTCTAAGATAACTTATTCCGGTACTTCAATTAATTTTAAGTATAAAGACATAGATGATCCTTTTTTAACAAATTTATCAGTTATAAATCAAAATGGTGATATTGTTAAAAATATCGACTTTAACTATGGGGTTGAAGTCCAAGAAGATTTATTGTTGCAAAGTTTATCATTCTCCGATGAAGGTAAATACACCTTTATATATAATCCTATACGTTTTTCTAATTATTATTCTCAGGATTTTTGGGGATATTATAACGGCAAACCAAATCACTCTTTAGTCCCTCTTTTGAAATTAAAAACAAAGCCAAATAGAGAAAGTGCATATCTACAGACTAAAGTAGTGGGTAATGCCGATAGAAGCATTAATTGTGAAGCAATGAAAGCTAATATCCTGGAAAAGATAATCTATCCTACCGGAGGGTATTCTATCTTCTCATATGAAGCACACCAATTTAACGGAAAAACACCCACTGCAACCTGGCTTGACAGTTCTTATCGAGTAGCTTTAAATCAAGGTGGAGGCTTAAGGGTTACCAAAATCACTTCAACGGCAGATTCTAATTCTGCTCCGGTTGTCAAATACTATAAGTATGGTATTAACGAAAATGGAAAAGCTGTAAGCATTGCTGAACCAACTTATGATACTTTTGTGGAAGATTACAAAGGAGGAATGTATCATGATTTTTCTAGCGATCATGAATCAGGCTCTCTATTTAAGTTCCTCACATTTAGAATACTATATCTAAATGGACGATCTAATTATTCAAAAATGAATTTTAATGCTGTCCCTATATGGTATGAGGAGGTAACTGAATATACAGAAGATGAAGGGAAAACTGTTTTTAGCTTTAGGAAAGTTGCAGAAGATAATGTGTTCACAAACATTGAAGGATATGGTACAGGTCTACCACATTGGAGCAGCTCCTCGGATGGGTTAAAAAGTGATGAAGAAATAACTTTCAATAGAAAAACGATACAGCGCTATAATAATATTTTTACTCATGGTCCCTTAAATACCCAAATAAAAGTATATAAATTAGATAAAGGCTCATATATTCTCCTGCGAGAGAAAAAATATAATTATAAGCTAGAAAATATTCAGCCCGATAATCTGATAAAAGGTTTACTGGTCGAAAGGAACACTTTAAATTTTATGGGAAATAATCCTGATTTCAAATATTTAGAAGATGGAAGTATACATTGGGAACAGGGGTTACATTTTCAACGTAGTTATTATAATGATTTTTATTCAGCTCATTTTTACGATATATTAGAGATTAAAGAGGTGTTGGACAGCGAAGAGACTATTTCATATACCCCAAATGGAGTAGTTAATCAAAAGGTTGAGTATACATACAAAAATGATTTAATAAAAACTAAAACGATTACTAATTCGGAAGGGAGTAAAATGACTGAGACCTATTTATATCCATACGATTATGGTTTGGTGGATGATATAAATCAAAGCAATATATTGAGAGGTATGGTAAATAAAAATATAGTGGTGGTCCCTGTTTCTGTTACTTCATGTATAAACACCTCAGAAATAACGAAAGAAATATGGTATAAATCAGTGGCAAATACCTATTTGCCAAGTCAAGAATTTTATCAAAAGGATAATAATCCCAAGGAATGTCGTTTTATTTATGAATACGATAAAAAAGGTAATATTAGAAGTATATCAAAAGATGGTATTAAAACTTATTATATCTGGGGGTATAACTATCAATATACTGTAGCAAAAATAGAAAATGCTTCATATAGCGAGATTATTAATAACCTTGGTACAGACATTGATCTGTTTTCAGCAGCAGTAGTTCCCGATTTCAGTAAGCTCAACGGTTTACGTCAAAAACTGAAAAAAGCTTTTATTACTACATATGGCTATACACCTTTAATTGGTATTATTTTCTCCACAGAGCCTAATGGAAAAACTACTTATTATGAATATGACCCGGTTGGTCGCTTACAGTATATACTAAATACAGACATAGAGGTTTTGAAAAAGTTCGATTATCATATAATAAACTCCAATTAAAAATAAAAATATGAACATAATACGCAGGAAGGTTTGCTTGAAATTGATATTTATTTTTCTTTTAGTCTTCCAAATATATACGATTTACAGTCAATGTGATTTAATGACTGTCTATCCGTCAAGTCTCACTTTTACGGAAGTGGGAGAATCCTCAACGCTATATTTTGACACATCGTTTAATTGTGACTTTACTCTTCGGATGTCGGAACATATTAGTTGCAGAATACAAGACGGGCAAATTTTGGTAACATACACTAAGCCCCCTACTACAAATTTAATGTCAAAAATAGAGTTCGTAAATTCTTCTCAAAATGTATTTTTAGAAGTTCCCATAACCACTCCTCTAATAGCAGGAGAGATTAGAGCATCCATTACAACTGTTTATCCGAACAATTCACCAGGTACTTTTAGCAATATTGCTGTTGCAATGGGAGGAAACGGTGAATATATCTATTTCTGGGAACAATCGCCTGCCGGTAAAAACTTGTGGACTATTATTCCCGGTACACAAAGTACAACATACAGTTGTCCAAAACTAACAACAAGTACATCTTTTAGAAGAGTGGTAAAAAGTGGAGTCCAAACGGCTTATTCAAATGTAATAACAATTAACGTCAATACAGAGCCGTCAAATAAAAACAATTTTATAAAAACTCGAAATATGCTTACTAACTCAGGTACTTCTTATATTGACGAATTTGAATATTTTGATGGGTTGGGACGTTCAGTCGAGTCTGTCTATGGCGATATTGTGCACTTTAGAGAATATGATGGCTAAGGGAGACTTTCCAAGGTGTGGAACCCTATTCCCGCTCCTGAAGAAAACGCGTTTATCGATAAATCTTCTGTTAACACAATAGCCACATCATTTTATGAAGATAATGCCGCATTCAGTAAAATAGTATATGAACCATCAACTTTAAATAGAAGAAAAGAAGAGTATGGTCCCGGAATTCAATGGCACAACTCAAATAGAGGTATATTTACAGATTGGTTTACCAATAATTCCGATAGTCTATCGTGTAAACAATACAAAATAGGACTTGATGGAACCACTTTGGAAAACCTAAACAATT
>NZ_DIQL01000012.1:13637-15446 GCF_002427225.1 Proteiniphilum sp. UBA5463
AAACAATTATCCAAACGGAGAGTTATTTGTTACTAAAATCACAGATGAAGATAAGTGCGTGTCATACGCATTTGTGAACAAATTAGGACAAGTAGTTATGGAAAGGAAGAAAAATGCCGGTGCAAATAGTGACACCTATTATGTCTATGATGATTTTGGAAATCTAAGATATGTTTTACCTCCGGCAGTTTCTGATATCTCTCAAACCACACTATCCAATTTTGCTTATATCTACAAATACGATGAAAGGAATCGTTGTATTGAGAAAAAACTACCGGGCTGTGAGCCTTTCTATTTTATATATGACAAAGCAGACCAATTGATATTTTCTCAAGATGGAAATCAACGCAGCGGAGACCCCAATACCTGGAGTTTTTTTCTATACGATTCGGTAGGAAGACCGATCGTTTCCGGAATCTGTATAAACCCAGATATTGAAGGGTGTAAAAACACTATAGTAAAATGTGAGTTGGGTGAAGCCGATAACTCTTTTGCCGGTTATATACCCAATATAGTTCTACAAAACGTAGCCCTTCTTTCGGTAAATTATTATGATAATTATGACTTTATTTCTTTTCAAACCTCTATCAACCCGGAAAAATTGAATTATATACCATATGCCCAAATTGACCAACCCGGTAATTCAAAAGGATTATTAACCGGAACCAGATTGTATCAGCTTGATAACTCAAAAAAATATACTATTTCTGCTACCTATTATGATCAACATGATAGGATTATTCAAACCCATACATCAAATCGGTTTGGGGGATTTGATGATGAATATATAGAGTATTCCTTTATTAGAAAGCCAATGTGTAAAAAGCTTGTACACTCTTTTGATGGAAAAACAACGCTGGAAGAATTCTTCTCCTATTCTTATGATAAAATGTTGCGATTGGTGGGAGTTGAACATTCTGTAAACGGAGATCTGAAATATTATGAATATAAGTATGATAAAGTTGGTCGATTAATATCAAAAACAATTAGTGAAACACCTGAACAAATTTCTTATAACTATAATGTCCGTGACTGGCTTACGCAGATCGTTGGTACAAAATTCAACCAAACATTAACTTATGAATCATCGGTAAATGGTGTTGTGCCCGATAAAGCACTGTACAACGGAAATATTAGTGCCATGAAGTGGAGGGCCGGTGATGAAACCACCGAGAGGGGATACAGGTTCGCCTATGACGGCTTGAACCGTCTCACTGCCGCCGCCTACGGTGAGGGAGCATCGCTGACAGCCAACCTCGGCCGTTTCAATGAAACGGTCACCGCTTACGACAAGGCGGGCAACATCCTATCCCTCCAGCGACAAGGGAAGCTGGACAGCGGCTACGGAATGATGGACAACCTCGCTTATACCTACACGGGTAACCGGCTCATCAGGGTATCGGACGCGGTCACCACCCCCATTACCTATCCGGGTGCATTTCATTTTGTGGACAGGGCGAACGTGGCCAATGAATATACCTACGATGCCAACGGCAACCTGACGAAAGATTTAAACAAAAACATTGCCTCGATCACGTATAATTCATTAAATTTGCCAAGTGTGGTAGCTTTTGCGGACGGGAATACCGTCAGCTACGGTTATGACGCGGCGGGCAGTAAGCTGAGCGTAGCTTACACGGTTGGCGGCAGCACGGTAAAAACAGAATATGCGGGTAACAAGGTGTACAGGAACGGCACGTTGAGCATGATCCTCACGGAGGAGGGATACATCACCCTCTCGGGCACCACCCCCACGTATCACTACTACCTGAAGGATCATCAGGGCAACAACCGGGTGGTGATCGACCA
>NZ_DIQL01000060.1:0-1031 GCF_002427225.1 Proteiniphilum sp. UBA5463
GGCTTCGGGGTGACAGCCAAAGCGCCGACAACACTCTATCTCTACCCGGAAAATGCCTACTTCGACCTGGTTCACTTCAACAGCCTCAACTCCTCATCGGTGCCGGAAAATGAGCAGTTGTTCCTTTCCACAACACGGGTGTTCAACACCCGGAACAGGGAGCTGAAAATGGCTGCCAACCAGAAGGCGGAAATCGGGCTTGACCTGATGGTTAACAGGATGCGTTTTTCCGTGACGGCCTACAACGAGCAGCTCAAGAACGGATACAACCTGGCTACCACCATCGATTCCTACCATTTGCTGAATTACATCATTTACGAGGAGGCCGTACAGAACCTCGGCACAATACCCACTCTGCGGGAGAAGGAACGACACAATATCTTCGTCTCCCATGCTACCCCCACCAACGACGGACGGTCGCACAACAGGGGGGTAGAGTTCGATTTTGACTTCGGCAGGATCCATGCCATCCGCACCTCCTTCGTGCTGAATGGGGCCTATATGCGCTCCACCGACTGGAATGATGGCCACAGCTTCAGCAACAAGAAGAATCTGAATGAGCTGGAGAGAAATATCGGCATCTATGAGAAAGGTAAAGAGAAATATGAAAGAGAGCGTCTAACAACCACCATACGGGCTACCCATAACATTCCATCTATCGGATTTGTGCTAACAACAACTGCACAGGTGAGCTGGATGAACAAGTACTGGACCAACTACGGTAACGACACCACCTTTGTAGCCTATATCTCACGGAAGGACGGATCGGTGAAGCCTTTCGATGACTCCAAGAGAGATGATCCCGAGTTTGCCTATCTCTTCGAAACAAGGAGTCCCACCCGTTTTATCGCGGAATCCTACTTTCCGGTGCTGCTGATCAACTTCCACCTGACCAAGGAGATCGGTGAGAATCTGAAAGCATCGTTCTATGCAAACAACATGTTCAACAGCAGGCCGCTCTATGAGAGCAAGCGAACCCCCGGTTCATTTACACGACTCAACATCCCCATGTATTTTGGTTTTGAGCTGGC
>NZ_DIQL01000060.1:1225-38102 GCF_002427225.1 Proteiniphilum sp. UBA5463
GTTAGATCAACAACAAGAAATCATATGAATCAGAATATAAGAATATACATCCTTCTCCTTCCGTTGATGCTGGCACTGCTCTCCTGTGAGCAGTTCCGGAGTGTCTCCGGTACGGAAGAGATGGTTCCCCTGAGTGCCACCATCAAGGTGAATCTCAATCTGGGTACGGCGCCACTGCCCGATCAGCTGCAGGTGAAGCTGGTCAATTTTGCCGAGCGCTATGAGCTGACCACCACCATGACGCCCAATCAGCCGGTCACGGTAGAGAACATCATCCCCGGCATCTACACCATCACGGTGAGTGCGGAGAAGAGCGAGGATGGGTTTACCTACAACTACAATGGCAACGTGGTAAATGTGGGGATCGTAGACAATCAGGAGACGATCACCATCGATGTGGGTGCAGCCAAAGCGGGAGCGCTCCTCTTCAAGGAGGTCTATTACAGCGGATCACGAACCCCCACCGGAGGTACCTACTTCCGCGATCAGTTCTATGAGATCTACAACAACAGCGACCTCGAGCAGAACATACGGGGACTCGCCATTGCCCTTATCAACCCTCAGACTGCTACAGCCAATCTGCCTGTTTGGCCGGGAGAGGATGCCGACCAGTATGTCTATGCCTTGCATATCTGGCAGGTACCCGACACGACCGATTTTCCCTTGCAACCGGGTGAGTCGATCATCATCGCCCAGATGGCCGATGACCATACAAAAGCCAACCTCAACCCCACAGCACCGGTCAACCTGCTGAGTGCCGAGTTTGAAACATTAGTCAAGACAACCTCTCTTATACAGGACAACCCTGCCATCAACATGAAAATGGCTTTTTGGCCAAAACCTACTAATCAGTGGCTAACCACTGTTTTCGGAGGGGCATTTGTCCTTTTTATCCCCACTGAACCGATTGATCCCAACAGTCCCAGCGAGGTGGTGAGTCCTGTGGGTTCAACCGTACAGAGCTACCGAATCCCCATCGAATCGGTGGTGGATGCCCTGGAGAACGTGGGGAATACCAACCAGATGGAGCTGAAGCGGATGCCGGCTGTACTGGATGCCGGTGCTGCCACGGTGAATGGGACCTATGTGGCCAAGAGTGTGGCCAGGAAGGTGAAGGAGACACGTCCCGATGGAAGGGTCATCCTGCAGGATACCAACAACAGTACCGAAGATTTTGAGGTGATGGATCTCCCGCAGATCAGGAGATACGATGCGCAGGCTCCCTCCTGGAACACCTGGAAATAGCAAAAAAGAGGAACGATTATGAACAGCGTATATAAACAATCTATCAAAGGGCTTTTGCTGACGGCTGTAGCCCTTCAGTTGATGACCTACACCACGGCACAGGAGCAGAGAACATTTTCATCCCCCCTCACTATTGAGATGAGGAAGGCACGTGCCAACTGGTTTGAGAGCAACAACGGTGCCGGAATAGGTCTGGACAGCCTGAGGAGTTATGGCTCTCTCGAGGCCGGATATCAGATGACCGACGGTGAATTCAAAAGGGTACAGCAGGGCGAAAAGGAGCGCCAGCTCAGTGTGGAGACAGAGGGTGGACAACAGCTTGGCAATGCTTATGCCTGGGGTCGCTTTTCCTATCACAACGAGACCCTTCGCGATACACGATTCAACACGGCGATGCTTGATCCCTACCGGGGAGTGCCCTATTATCCGGTAGATCCCAACCTGAGTGACTGGAAGAAGCAGAATTACAACTTGCAGATGAGGGTGTCATCGAAACCGTTATTCGATCGTTACCTTCTGGGTATCCGGGCTGACTATACAGCCGAAACGGGAGCCAAGCAGGTAGATCCACGTTCGGAACTTTACCTCTATTCAATCAATGTGAAGCCGGGCATTATTGCGATATTCGGATCCCATCGTGTGGGACTGAACCTGGAGTATGAGAATATGATCCAGGAGACGCGGGGCCATAGCAACAGCGATGACCAGGTTAATCAGGATGTTTTTGTGATGCGGGGGCTGGGCAACCACTATACAGCTGTGATCGGAGGCCTGCAGTCTTTGGGCAGTTTTGTTTATGATGCCAACAAAGTGGGTGCCGGCCTGCAGTACGGCTGGCAACAACAAGCTCTTCGTTTTTTCGCAGAAGGGGGATACAGCTTCCGCGTGGAAGAGGCGGTCAGGGACATCGCCAAACCCCGGAAAGAGGGAACTGTCCGCCAGCAGGAACTCTATGGACATGCGGCACTGCTGCATGAAGGAGTGAACCTGAACCGGGTGGCCCTCTCCTACCGCAGCAGTCGAACGGATGGTATAGAGTTTGTACAGGTGCTGGACAACACCTATGAGGTGCAGCAATGGGTCGATATTTACAGCAGCGTCCGCTCCACATACCGGCGCGATACCTACCGCCTGTCGTACGATTTTTACCGCAATGTGGGGCAGGAGTACAGCTGGAAAGCGGGCCTCCATGCGCTTTACACGGTGACGGACGACAACTATATTATGCCGGCGTCATACATGAAGATCAGGGATCTCTACCTTGGTGCCAATGCAAAGGTAAATCTTCCCTCAGGACGCAGCTCCCGCTGGGTGCTTGGAGCCAATATTGTTCGGAAGGCGAACCGTGAAGGTGGCTACCTCTATGGAGGAGCCGATTCCGAATCTGCTGTTATCACGGAATTTATGAATCCAGATGTGGTATATTTGAAACAAGATTATTACAAGGTGGGAGGTAGTGTCAGCTACTTTTCTGCTGTTGGTCTCCAAAAGAGCAGCGGTCTGTTCCTAAGGCTATCAGCCGATTATTACAGACCAACTGAAGGTGAAGCAAAGAGAGTGGTTACCCAACTGGGGATGGGACTTACCTTTTAAAATAATAGTGTAATATGGTCCTTGAATTTGACTTTTTGAATCGCTATAACTGTTTGCTATGTTCAAATAGCTTATCAGATTATGACAATTTCATGGAACTGATACACCTAACTTCTTACCGTCAGTTCGCCGCGGAGTGAAACAGACATGAGCCGGCTTACCTCGGTAGGTGTCTTGCCCTGGCCGAACAGTATCATCAGTTTGGCGAGAGCTGCCTCGGTAGTAATATCATAACCGCTCACAACGCCCAGCTTCTCCAGCCTTTGCCCATTTTCGTAGCGATGCATCTCAACAGACCCGTAGAGGCACTGAGTGACATTGACGATTACAATTCCTTTTTCCATGGCATCGCGAAGCAGATCGGTAAACCATGGATAGATTGGTGAGTTCCCCGTTCCATAGGCTTCCAGAACCACACCTTTCAGTCCCGGAATTGTGAGATGTGCTTTCACAACCTCTTCCGTGATACCAGGAAACAGTTTCAATATTATTACATGGTGATCCATGTCGTAATTGAAAAGAACAGGCACAGAATAATCGGGCTTCAGGATGAACCGGTCGTTATAGCGAATATCCAGACCGGCCTCGGCAAGGTATGGATAATTGGGACTGTTGAATGCGCTGAAATGTTCGGAGTTGACTTTGGTGGTGCGGTTTCCGCGCATCAGCAAGTTCTGCATGTAGATACACAATTCAGGGACAGCAGGATTGCCGTAAGCATCTTTGTCGGCTGCGATCTCAAGTGCCGTGATAAGGTTCTCCTTGCCATCTGTTCTTAGTTTGCCGATAGGCAGCTGTGAGCCGGTCAGGATAACGGGCTTGTTGAGATTCTCCAGCATAAGGCTAAGTGCCGATGCTGTATATGCCATTGTGTCTGTACCGTGAAGAATAACAAATCCATCGTATTTGTCATAATGATCTTGAATTACTTGGATCATCTGTTGCCAGATAGGGAGCGACACATCTGACGAATCTATTGGAGGATCGAATAGGAAGGTGTCAACATTGAAGTTAAGACGTTTTATTTCTGGAACATTTGAGCGGAGGTGACTGAAGTTGAAAGGCTCCAGAGCACCCGTTTCAATATTCTCAACCATCCCGATGGTCCCACCGGTATATATTAAAAGCACTTTTGCATTACTATCTATCATACTGCATATTTTTTATGCAAATGTAGCAAAATGTAATCATATACTATCCATTAGATACAATATTTCTTGTGTCTCATTTGTCTTCTTTTCTTTGACTATTATACTTTTCCCATTCATCGAACCAAATTGACAATAATTTGTTTAGAATGATACAAAATAAACAATTAATGATACAAATATGACGACACATTCAATCAAAACGGTTTGGAGAGAGAATAATATTTTTGATACGGAGCTCGACGGGCATACCGTGACAATTGACCTGCCGGAAAGTGCGGGCGGAAATGATGCAGGCCCCGTGCCAAAGAAGCTGTTGCTGGTTGCTGCTGCAGGCTGTACGGGCCTGGATGTTGTGTCTATTGTCCGTAAAATGCATATCGATCTGCAAAATTTTGGTATTCGAATAGATGCTGAAATGACGGAAGAGCACCCCAAACAATACACTTCAATGAAGGTTATTTATGAGTTTGAAGGAGATAACTTGCCTAAAGATAAACTTGAACGCGCCTGTCAGCTTTCGTTCGACAAATATTGCGGCGTATTGGCAATGTACAAAAAAGGAGTCCCTGTAACGTATGATGTCGTTTTGAAGGATTTGTAAACTTTCCTGCATCATTACGGAAAAATTTCCATATTTTTAATAACTTTGCAGCAGGTTTATCAATAGAACTTCATTGGACAATATTCATAAAAATATAAAGAACTATGCAAACAATGGACTCTTTTAATTTTGCCGATAAAAAGGCATTCGTTCGTGTGGATTTCAATGTCCCGCTTGATGATAATTTTAATATCACTGACGATACTCGTATTCGTGCAGCTATACCTACTTTGAAAAAGATTTTGAAAGATGGTGGAAGTGTTATCATAGGATCACACCTGGGCCGGCCGAAAGGACCGACAGGTAAATATTCACTCAAACACATTCTCCCTCGCGTTTCTGAACTGCTGGGTACTGATGTGCAATTCGCCAACGACTGCATAGGTGAAGAGACCGAAGCCAAGGCAGCTGCACTGCGCCCTGGTGAAGCATTGTTGCTCGAGAATCTCCGCTTCTATGCCGAAGAAGAGGGGAAACCTCGCAGTCTGGCTGCTGATGCTTCTGAGGAGCAGACAGACAAAGCTAGGAAAGAGATAAAAGCATCGCAGAAAGAGTTTACAGGTAAACTGGCATCTTATGCCGATGTATATGTGAACGATGCTTTTGGAACGGCACACCGTGCACATGCATCTACAGCTCTTATTGCTGACTATTTTGATGCTGATCACAAACTTTTCGGTTATCTTCTGCAGAATGAGATTATTGCAGTGGAAAAAGTGATGAACGAAACGGAACGTCCTTTCACGGCTATCATGGGCGGATCAAAGGTATCCACGAAAATTGATATTATCAAAAATCTGCTTGACAAGGTTGACAACCTGATTCTTGCCGGGGGTATGACATTCACATTTGCCAAGGCTTTCGGCGGCAAAATTGGTAATTCTATAGTTGAAGAAGATAAGCTGGAGCTTGCTAAGGAACTTGTGGAGCTGGCAAAAGAGAAAGGGGTGAACCTGGTACTGGCAACTGATGCCAAAATTGCTGACAGCTTCAGCAACGACGCAAAAACCGATTTTGCTCCAGTGGATGAAATACCCGACGGATGGGAAGGCCTCGATATCGGCCCCGAGTCTGAAAAAGCTTTCGCCGAGGTAATCAGGAACTCAAAGACCATCCTTTGGAACGGTCCTGTTGGGGTATTCGAGTTCGACAACTTCGACAAAGGGTCACGTGCCGTATCAGATGCAATTGTGGAAGCAACACGTAGAGGGGCATTCTCTCTAGTGGGAGGAGGCGACTCTGTGGCATGTGTTAACAAATTCGGACAGGCCGGAAATGTGTCATATGTTTCAACTGGAGGTGGAGCACTGCTTGAAATGATTGAAGGAAAAGTTCTTCCTGGTATCAAGGCAATCCGCGGTTATTGATTTCTTGTAACTTATTAGCGGAATGGGATTATGAGGGTGAATCACAATGTGATATCATCCTCAATTTTTTAAATTTGACTTTACCTTTTTACGCCTTCCGGTGCTCCCTTCATTCAAATAAATCCATCCATACATATAATTCAGAGAGTGAGTTATCAGGTAGAAAACTACAACAGCAAAAAACATTACTCAGCCCAATCTATGTATTCTCACCATTTTTTTGTAATTTTGAGGCTTTATTTAAAAACAAATTTAATATTTTGACAGAAAAAGAATTAGTGTAAATTCGGTCTGTCTCAATATACATCAATCTTGGCAGAATGAATATTTCGTACAACTGGCTAAAAGAGTATCTGCAATTCGATTTATCACCACAGGAGACCGCCGATGCGCTCACATCCATTGGCCTGGAAACCGGAAGCGTGGAAGAGATTCAAACCATAAAGGGCGGATTGGAAGGATTGGTTATAGGTAAGGTACTTACCTCTGTTCACCATCCAAATTCTGACCATCTGAACCTGACAACTGTTGACATAGGCAATGGCGGAGAACCACTGAGGATTGTTTGTGGTGCACCCAACGTGGCAGCAGGTCAAAAAGTGGTTGTTGCTACAGTAGGTACTAAGCTTTATTTCGACGAAGATGAGATCACAATAAAACGCACCAAAATACGCGGAGAAGAATCATTCGGGATGATTTGTGCCGAAGATGAAATAGGGATAGGCACATCACATGACGGAATTATTGTCTTGCCAGACGAAGTTTTGGAGGGTACACCAGCCAGTGAGTATTACAACGTTAAAAGCGATTACGTGCTGGAGATAGATATCACTCCCAACCGCGTTGATGCAGCATCGCATTTTGGTGTAGCCAGAGACCTCGCTGCATGGCTCAAACATGCAGGAAAACCATACAAGCTTACAAAACCATCTGTTGAGGAATTTACCGTTGATAAAAAAGAAGGCGGCGTAGAAGTGATAGTGGAGAACAGGGAGGCCTGTCCCAGGTACTCAGGGCTGACAATACACGGTGTAACAGTGAAGGAGAGTCCGGGGTGGCTTAAGAACAAACTTCAGCTTATCGGGCTCCGTCCAATCAACAATATTGTGGATATCACCAACTTTGTAATGTATGAGACGGGGCACCCAATGCATGCTTTCGATGTGTCATACATAAAAGGTAATGAGGTGGTAGTACGCACTTTGCCCGAAAAAACCAGATTTGTAACACTTGACGGACAGGAACATGAACTGAATGAAAAAGACCTTATGATCTGTAATGCTGAAGAGGGTATGTGTATTGCCGGGGTTTTCGGGGGGCTTGTTTCAGGTGTAACAGAGGAGACAAAAGATATTTTTCTGGAGTCTGCCTGTTTCCACCCCACATGGGTGAGGAAAACGGCCCGCCGCCACGGACTTAACACTGATTCTTCGTTCCGATTTGAAAGGGGTACCGATCCCAACAATACTGTGTATGTGTTGAAACGTGCAGCAATGCTTGTAAAGGAGCTGGCTGGTGGCGAGATTGAAGGTGAGATAAGAGATATCTATCCTGACCCTGTGGAAAAGCCACGGGTGGTATTGCCATACAAAAAAATATATTCCCTTACAGGAAAAGAGATTCCCGAAGAGACCATAAAAAAAATTCTTCACAGCCTGGAGATTGAAATTGAAGATGAAACGGAGATTGAACTCACGCTGCGTATTCCTACTTACAGGGTTGATGTTACACGAGATGTGGATGTGATTGAAGATATTCTCCGTATTTACGGATATAATAACGTGGAGATAAGCGATTCGCTGCAATCGAGCTTATCGAACCAGACACCTGCTGACCGCAAGCATAAGTTGCAGACACTATTATCCGAACAGCTTTCGGCGAACGGTTTCAATGAGATAATGAACAATTCGCTCACAAAGAAAAACTATTACGAAAAGCTTGAGAGCTTTCCGGCAAACAACTGTGTAGCGCTGCTGAACCCACTTAGTAACGATCTGGGCGTAATGCGGCAGACACTTCTTTTTGGGGGACTTGAAAGCATCGCCTATAACCGTAACCGTAAATATGGCGATATACGTTTTTACGAATTCGGCAACTGCTATTTCTTTGATAAAACAAAAAAGAGAGAAGGCGAAATACTCGCAGAGTATTCCGAGGAGACACATCTGGGATTATGGATTTGCGGCATGCGCAACCATAAAAACTGGGCTGCGGCCGAAGAACGGAGTTCTGTTTTTGAACTGAAGGCGCATCTTGAAAATATTTTGAAGCGACTGGGGGTCAATTTAAATAAGGTGCAGTATGAACCGCTGCAGAACGATATTTTCTCCACTGGAATGGGCATAAAGACGAAGAAACAACAAATTGGCAGCTTTGGAATTGTTTCGCCGGCTATTTTGAAAACGTTTGATATAGAGACCGGTCTGTTTTTTGCGGAGATGAACTGGGATATGCTGATAAAAGAGACAGAAAAACAGTCGGTAAGTTTTTCGGAGATTCCCAGATTTCCAGCTGTAAGCAGGGATCTTGCACTGTTGATCGATAAAAACATAACCTTTGCCCAGATACGACAGATAGCTCTTGACTCAGAGAAAAAACTGCTGAAACAGGTTTCACTTTTCGATGTATACGAAGGTAAAAACCTGCCTGAGGGCAAAAAGTCTTATGCGGTGAACTTTCTGCTACAAGACAAAGAAAAGACGCTCAACGACAAACAGATTGATTCGGTGATGCAGAAGATCCGGCAGAATCTTGAAAAAGAGCTGGGCGCACAACTAAGGTAACCGATTAATTTGTTACCGGTTATAACATGTATCAAAAAACAAGCCAAATTATATATTATGGGAAGAGCATTTGAATATCGCAAAGCACGAAAATTTAAACGCTGGGGAAACATGGCCCGCGTTTTCACAAAGCTGGGGAAAGAGATTACCATAGCCACTAAGTCGGGAGGCCCCGATCCAGCCACAAATCCACGTTTGAGGGTACTTATACAGCAGGCAAAAAAAGAGAATATGCCGAAAGAAAATGTGGAACGAGCAATAAAGAAAGCGACAGACAAAGAAGCATCAGACTACAAAGAGGTTGTTTATGAAGGATATGGGCCTCACGGAATTGCAATAGTAGTGGAAACCGCCACAGACAACCCTACGCGCACCGTGGCAAATGTCAGGAGTTATTTCAACAAGCATGGCGGATCGCTAGGTATTACCGGTAGCCTTGAATTTATGTTCGATCATAAATGTGTGTTCAAAATTGCGGGGAAAGAAGGTGTCGCTCTTGAGGATCTTGAGCTGGAGCTAATAGACTACGGTGTTGATGAAGTGGAAGTTGACGAAGAAGATATCATCCTGTATGGTGACTTTAAATCTTATGCCGAAATTCAGTCATACCTCGAAGAGAATGGCTTTGAGATCCACTCTGCCGAGTTTGAGCGCATACCGCACGATACAAAAATCCTCGATGAAGAACAACGGGGGCAGATTGAAAAATTACTCGAAAAATTTGAAGAGGATGAGGACGTGCAAAATGTTTTCCACAACATGGAAGAGAGCGGTGAAGGTGAAGAGGAGTAAACCGGCAAAGAAATATTATGTTTGTACCGTCAATTTTTGAAATCTAAATTCTATGAAACTAATACTTTTTTCGTAATCTTACCGTTATTGCTTTGCTTTTTTTCTTTTTCTGGGCTGTAATTCTTATATTTGTTTATACACACAAGAAGAACTGTAGATTTCGATGCAGGCGTCACAGGAAGAAGCGTCATCTGATTGATAACTGATTCAAAATACCAGTCAGAATAGATGTCTTGTTGTTGCTCTGAAAAGAGGATCGTTAATAACGGTCTCCTTGGATAATTGGCCTGTACTAATTGTATTTTATATTGGCATTGCAGGGAATCTATAAGATTGATTTTATATGAAGAACTTAGATTACGGGATAATAGGGAATTGCCGTACCGCAGCATTGGTTTCTAAAGGGGGGAGCATCGATTGGTTGTGTTTGCCCGATTTCGACTCTCCTTCCATTTTTGCAAAGTTGCTTGATAAAGAAAAGGGTGGCAGCTTCCATTTCGAGGTTTCGGATGAGTACTCAATAAGGCAAGAGTATCACGGCAACACCAATATTCTCCTTACAAGGTTTGAGTCGCCGGAAAACGGATTCATAGTTTTTGACTATATGCCCCGCTACAGAACATCTGAACTGCGTCATTACATGCCGCCTGAGATTCACAGGTATATTCGCGTAATAAAGGGAAAACCTGTGGTAAGGGTAATTTACGACCCGAAAATCAATTATGCCCGCGAGGAGGTGAAGCACGAAATTTCAGGGAACTACATCAAGACCTATTCTGCAGAAGACTCTGAAGATAAGATATACCTTTATTCCAGCATGGATTTCGAAAAAGTGCTCAACCGAGAGGAGATAGAGCTTACGGAACACCATTTTTTCCTGTTGTCATATAACCAGAAGCTTATTACGGTAGATACCAACCGTATCCTCCTGGAATATGAGCGTACGAAAGTTTATTGGTTTAATTTTGTGAATCGTTCCAGAGATTATCTGCAATATGATGCGATGATTAAGCGCAGCCTACTGGTATTAAAGCTTTTATCATATCAGAGCTCGGGAGCAATGCTGGCTGCAGTAACCACAAGCCTGCCGGAGAGCATCGGTGAAACACGGAACTGGGATTACCGGTTTTGCTGGCTCCGCGATGCATCCATGTCTATAGATACCTTGCTCTTTATGAAGCAGAAGACCGCGGCGGAGCGTTTTATCGGCTTTGTGAAGCATATTATGAAGTCACGTGAAGAGAAAATTCAGATCATGTATGGCATTCGGGGCGAAAGAGAGCTGACTGAGGAGACACTGGATCATTTGAGTGGTTATGAAAACTCCCGCCCGGTACGTATTGGAAATGCCGCTTATTATCAGGAACAGAACGACTCTATAGGCTATCTGCTAGATGTGATATATAAATACTACCTCTATTTCCCGGGTACTCTTGATGAAGTGGAAGAGATATGGGAGATAATAAAGAACCTTGTCCGGTCGGTAATGGCCTCCTGGCGCAAGCCGGACAGAAGTATTTGGGAGTTCCGTACCAGGGAGAAACATTTTGTGTTTTCAAAAGTGATGAGCTGGGTGGCTTTAGATAGAGCTTCTCTTATTGCCAACCTTCTGCAGAGAGACAGCTATGCTGCGAAATGGCGCCACGAGGCCGATCTGATTAAGTCCGAAGTACATGAAAAAGGGTGGAACCAAGAACTGCAATGTTTCACCCAGGCTTATGATAACACCGATTACGACTCATCTTTACTCCTGATGCAGTTCTACGATTTTATTGAACCAGGAAACGAACGTTACGTGAAAACAGTAAAGGCAATCAAGGAGAACCTCTATCACGAGGGGCTGATGTACCGCTATAAGTCTGAGGATGATTTCGGACTGCCTTCCTCCTCTTTCACCATATGCACCTTTTGGCTGATAGAAGCACTTTTTATGATTGGTGAAAAGAAAGAGGCACGTGCAATTTTTGAGAAAATGATATCATACTCCAATCATGTGGGGCTCTACAGTGAAGATCTGGATTTTAAGACCAAGCGGCAGCTGGGTAATTTTCCACAGGCTTATTCCCACCTGGCATTTATCAATACGGCAGTGCTATTTTCCGAAGAAAAACAGCTTTCCAAATTTATCCGTCCCTAAAACCTGTGGCATGAGGATGGATGGCAGGGTTACCGGGGGAGAGTTTGTGTTTCTGCAAACCTCTTTCTTTACTGATTGCCCTGTTTCCTCCGGATGTTTGTGTTCGGTAGGGCAGTCCCGAAAGTGTTGATCTTCGCAAATGAGCCGGGATAGTTTGTATTGATAAAGTCAATCAGCTTCTCCCGTACCGAGACCCGCAGGTCCCAGTTGCGGGAGGAGTCGGCACTGCTCACCAGCACCCGCAGTTGCTTATACCACTCCCTGCTGTCGGTCACCTGTATGTTCTGCACCCGTCCGTCCCAGTTGGGATCCCCTTGCACAATGCGGGTCAGCTCCTCGCGCAACGGTTCCAGTGGCAGGTCGTAGGAGACAGGGAGAAAGAGGGTGCCCAGTATTTGCGAGCTGCTGCGTGTCCAGTTCTGTATCGGGTTGTTGAGAAAGTAGTCGATGGGCACGATCAGCCGTCGCTCATCCCATATCTTCACCACTGCATAGGTGATATGTATCTCTTCGATGCGTCCCCACTCCCCCTCGATCACCACCACGTCATCCAGCCGTATGGGTTGGGTGAAGGCGATCTGTATGCCTGAGAAGATCTGACCGAAGCTGCGTTGTGCGGCAAAACCGATGATAATCCCTGCCACGCCGGCCGATGCCAGCAGGCTCATCCCCAGCTGGCGCACCTGCTCAATGGTCATCAGTGCGATGGCCATGAAGATGAAAATGATGGCAATCACTGTGATGCGCTCGATCATGCTCATCTGCGTGAGCCGTTTCCTAGCTTCCAGGTTGTCGGGATTTTGGATGTCGAGCTGTTTTTGCCAGTGGTGGAAGAGCGCCCTGACCACCTGTACCACGATCCAGCCGACAGTGAGGATCAGCATGATCTGGCTGATCTTGCGCAATACACCGTAGACCTGTTTATCTTCACTGAGCAGGCCGCTGAACAGGTTGAGCAGCAGGGCGAAGATAAACCAGATGCCTGGCAGGGTGAAGAGCCGCACCATGAAATCGTCTATCCGGCTTCTGCTTTTGCGGGCTCGACTACGCCACCGCCTGATGATTTGACGGTATACGGCTGTGAGAATGCCGAACAGTGCCAGGAACAGCAGCGCAATAAAGGGGTGTCGGAGGGGGTTCTCCAGTGAAAGAAGATGATCGATAAATGTCATTTTTCTCGGATTTTATTGGATTAGTTTGATGAGGAAAGGAATAACAGACGATTGTAGCGGGATGCGGTACTTGGCTGCCGGAGAGAAGTTGCCTACCTTAATGCTGATGCCGGCCGGTGGCAGTGCCCGGAACATATCCTCATCGGTAGTGTCATCGCCTATAGCCATTATAAAATCGTAGCTGTCCTGTTCCAGCCTGCGAACTACTTCACTCCCCTTGTTGAAATCAGGTGGCTTTACCTCAACTACTTTGTTACCAGGCACTATCTGCAGGTTCAATCTTGTACAGGGTCCCATAAGGGCGTTGATTAGCTGCTGGGCACGAAGTTCGGCAAGCCATATGTCAACATTGCGGTAGTGCCACACAAGGGCTGCATCTTTCTCCTCCATATATGATCTTGGAGTCTTTTCAATTGTGTGCCGTATGATATCAATTATCTCATCATCCCAAATCACTTTTTCAAGCAAGTTGTTGTGCCACTTTCCGTTTTCTTTATAGAACATGCCGTGTTCAGCAGCAAAATCGAGATGCGATAGCTTAAACCAGTTGTCGAGAACCCTCCTGTTTCTGCCACTGTTTATTACCACCTTGTTCTTTCTGTCGGCAGTCATCTTACTTAATAGATCTATTAGCATGGACGAAGGTTGGGCATCATCGGGGTTTTTTACGAATGGAGCGAGTGTGCCATCGTAATCTAGAAGTATTAAACGGGAAGATGCGTCATCATAAGCGCTCTTTATCTGGTTGAGTTGCCTTTTCCCTACTATCTTCTGCAAAATCTCTCTGTTCTGTGTTTTGATAGACCGCAGCTCTTTAACAAAGTCGTTTGCCCATTTTTTTACCGTCTCTGTTGAGATACGTTTTTGCATATTTTGCAGCCTGTCTATTTTCTCATTTTCAGGCATACTCAAAGCCTCCAAGATGGCCTCCTCAATCTCAACCGTGTCATTGGGATTTATTGTTATAGCATCCTGCAGCTCAATGGAGGCGCCTGCCATTTCACTGAGAATGAGTACTCCAGCCTTCTCGCGTTTGGTAGCAAGGTACTCCTTTGCTACAAGGTTCATTCCGTCGCGAAGCGGTGTAACTAGGGCAATCCCTGCAATATCATACATTGCAATAAGCTCTTCAAACGAAAAGCTGCGGTAAAAGTAGTATATGGGAGTCCAACCCAGCCTTGAGTATTTGCCGTTTATCTCACCAATAGCCTGATCTATCTTTGTCTTCAGGTCTGCATATATATCAACAGTGTCGCGGGAAGGGACCACTATCATTGTTAGTGACACCTTTTCGTGGAATTCGGGATGGTGTTGCAAGAACTTGGAAAACCCCTGAAGACGGTGCAGAATGCCCTTACTGTAATCCAGCCGGTCAACTGAAAGAATTACGGTATTGTTGCCTAACTCCTTCCTTAACATCTCCGATTTCTCCTTTACCTCAGGCAGTGTGGGTGCATTGTGGTACTGTTCATAATTTATGCCCATGGGGAAAGCATCAACGTGAACAATCCTGTCTTGCAGGTTTATTTCATCGAGGTTGCAATTCAGATCGAGTACCCGGTAAATGGCGCTGATAAAATGTCTCATGTACTCATGTGTATGGAAACCTATAAGGTCGGCGCCCAGTAAACCTTCCAGTACCTCTTCACGTTCAGGGAGAACCCTGAAAAGCTCGTATGATGGAAACGGAATATGGTGGAAGTAACCGATGCTGGCTTTTGGCTTTTCGTCTCGAATCATTTTAGGCAAAAGCATCAACTGGTAATCCTGTACCCAGATTATATCATCTTTTTCGATGAATGGCATTACCTCGCTACAGAACAGAGCATTCACTTCGCGATATGTCTCCCAGTACTCCCCTCTGTATTCAATAAACGAGAAAAAGTAATGACACAGCGGCCATATTGTGCCGTTGCTGTAACCTTCATAATAGTTTTCTATTTGTTCGGAAGATAAAAAAACAGGATGGAAGTTTAGTTCATGCAATTTTTCCCTTATCTCCAGCTTCTCATTTTCATCTTCAGTATGAATCCCAGGCCAGCCAACCCAGTATAATTCCGACTCTGTCTCAAGTGAACCGAGGCCGGTAGCCAAACCTCCCTCACTTCTGGTAATACAGAATTCTTTCTCTTTTCTCTCAATTTTAACCGGTAGTCTGTTGGCAATGATTATTATTTTCATTTATTATTTTTTTATGGACATTCCTTTTTAAGTGAAATAAACACTGTATTCAATTTTATAATTGATATGTTTAAAAGGAACTGTCTGCTGACGTAACATATACCTATAACGTCATAATCAAATGAAAGATTAGTGTTTAATATATTTTCACAATTGCTGTTTTGCCAAATTTGATGTTAGTGAACAAAAAGAGGTTATCGTTTGTAGCTTCCACTTTTTTGTAGTAATTTCGTGGTCTCAAAGAGTCTGTACAGGGAATTTCTTAACTAAAATTTCAAATTTTTAGCAATCATATAATTATTATGGCAAAACAAAAAAACTATTTAACCTGCGACGGTAATCAGGCAGCAGCGCACATCGCCTATATGTTTAGCGAGGTGGCCGCTATCTACCCGATCACACCATCATCAACGATGGCTGAATATGTGGATGAGTGGGCGGCTGCAGGAAGAAAGAACATCTTCGGACAACCTGTACTGGTGCAGGAGATGCAGTCGGAAGCCGGTGCTGCCGGTGCCATGCACGGCTCGCTTCAGGCAGGGGCACTTACTTCAACATTTACAGCATCACAAGGATTGTTGCTGATGCTGCCCAATATGTATAAAATGGCGGGCGAATTGCTACCGGGGGTATTTCACGTGTCGGCACGGGCACTCGCATCACATGCATTGTCAATTTTTGGCGATCAACAGGACGTGATGGCTGCAAGGCCTACGGGTGTTGCCCTTTTTGCAACAGGGTCGGTACAGGAGGTAATGGATCTAGCTGCAGTAGCACATCTGGCAGCTATTGAATCCAGGGTTCCATTTATGCATTTCTTCGACGGATTCCGTACATCACACGAAATCCAGAAGATAGAGGCATTATCAAACGATGATCTGGCTCCGCTTATCAACATGGATGCATTGAAGGCTTTCCGTGACAGGGCTTTGAATCCTGACAATCCTGTTACAAGAGGAACGGCTCAGAACGATGATATCTATTTCCAGGCACGTGAAGCTTCCAACCCCTTTTATGATGCCGTTCCTGAGGTGGTTGAAAAATATCTTGAGAAACTGGCTGGCGTGACTGGCCGTAAATATGGTTTGTTCAACTATTACGGAGATCCGAAGGCCGAAAGAGTAATTATTGCTATGGGGTCGGTAACCGAAACTATACGTGAGGTTGTAGATCACCTGAATGCCAACGGTGAAAAAGTGGGAATGGTGGCTGTTCATCTCTATCGTCCTTTCAAGGCTGATGCTTTCCTGTCGGTTATTCCTGAAACGGTTAAACGGATTGGAGTACTGGATAAGACCAAAGAACCGGGTGCTCCCGGACAACCTCTCTACCTCGATGTGAAAGACAGTTTTTATGGCAAAGAGAATGCTCCTGAGATTGTTGGAGGTATTTATGGGCTCTCTTCTAAAGACACCACTCCGTCACAGATTATCTCGGTATTCGAAAACCTTTCAATGAAGCTGCCGAAAAATGATTTCACTATCGGTATCGTGGATGATGTTACATTCAAGTCACTCCCTGTTAAAGAGGAGGTGTCTATGGATGAGACAACCTACGAAGCCAAATTCTACGGGCTGGGATCAGACGGTACGGTCGGGGCCAACAAAAACTCAATAAAGATTATCGGAGATAATACAGATAAATATGTGCAGGCATATTTCGCCTACGATTCCAAAAAATCCGGTGGATTCACCTGCTCACACCTTCGATTCGGCGATAACCCAATACGTTCAACCTATCTGGTAAATACGCCCAACTTTGTAGCATGTCACGTTCCGGCATACCTGCACCTGTATGATGTGACCGCAGGACTTAAGAAAAATGGAACATTCCTGCTTAACTCACTGTGGACTAAGGAAGAGGTGCCCAATCACTTGCCTGATAATGTGAAAAAGTATTTTGCTAAAAATAACATCAGGCTATATATTATCAACGCTACTGAAATTGCTGAGGAGATTGGACTGGGCAATCGTACAAACACCATACTGCAATCTGCATTCTTTAAGATATCCAATGTAATACCTTACGACCAGGCTGTTGATCAGATGAAGAAATTCATAGTGAAGTCATACGGCCGGAAGGGTGAGGATGTGGTGAAGATGAACTACTCAGCCGTCGATCGCGGAGGCGATGTGGAAGAGGTCGAAATACCAAAAGAATGGGCCGATATTCAGGTTGTTGCAGAAACGCCGGATGATGCACCGGAATTCATCAGGAAAGTGGTGCGCACGGTAAATGCTCAGCGAGGCTACAGCCTTCCCGTATCTGCTTTCAGTGGTCGTGAAGACGGTACATGGGAACAGGGTACAACCAAATACGAAAAGCGCGGCGTTGCCGTGAATGTACCAGTTTGGAAGCCCGAATCATGTATTCAGTGTAACCAGTGTGCATATGTATGCCCGCACGCAACTATTCGCCCGTTTGTCCTGGATGAGGATGAGCAGAAAGGTTTGGACGAAGATGTGGATATTCTTAAGGCACAGGGTAAACAGTTTGCAGGAATGGGATTCCGTGTCCAGGTGGACGTGCTCGACTGTCTGGGCTGCGGCAACTGCGCTGATGTATGTCCTGGTAAAAAGGGAGAGAAAGCTCTCGAGATGGTGCCCATTTTAACGCAATATGAGAACCAGAAAAACTGGGATTATATGGTTAATAACGTTTCCAGTAAAGCACACTTGGTTGACGTTAAGCTTAACGTGAAAAACTCGCAGTTCGCGAAGCCTCTGTTTGAATTCTCAGGCGCATGCTCTGGTTGCGGTGAAACACCCTATATAAAGCTGATTACACAGCTTTACGGCGATAGAATGATGATCGCCAATGCTACCGGCTGTTCGTCTATATATGGAGCATCGGCTCCTGCTACGCCTTACACCAAAAATGAAGAAGGTAAAGGGCCGGCATGGGCAAACTCACTTTTTGAAGATAATGCAGAGTTCGGTTACGGGTTTGTGATTGCTCACACAAGTATGCGTAATCATATCCAGGACCTTATGCAGAAAGCACTACAGTCTGATGCATTCACGGATGAGCAGAAGGGTTTGTTCGGTCGGTGGATTGAATTTAAAAATGATACAGATGAATCGAAAAAAGCGTCAGAAGAGATAAAGGCATCACTGTCTGGTTCTACTGAAAAGATTGCTCTAGAGATACTCTCTCTTGAAAAGTATCTTGCCAAAAAATCCATCTGGGTGTTTGGAGGCGACGGATGGGCATACGACATAGGTTTCGGCGGACTCGACCATGTGCTGGCAAGCGGACAGGATATCAACGTGCTTGTGCTTGATACCGAGGTATATTCCAATACCGGGGGACAGTCGTCAAAGTCCACGCCCATTGCGGCAGTGGCTAAGTTTGCTGCAGCAGGAAAGCGTATCCGCAAGAAAGATCTCGGCATGATTGCAACTACTTACGGATATGTATATGTAGCGCAGGTAGCTATGGGAGCCAACCAGTCGCAAACACTGAAAGCTTTTAAAGAGGCAGAGTCGTACAACGGCCCTTCAATCGTTATTGCCTATTCACCCTGTATCAGTCATGGGTTGAGAAGGGGTATGGGATTTTCTCAGGCCGAACAGAAAGCTGCTGTTGAATGTGGTTACTGGCATCTGTGGCGATATGATCCCCGTCTGGAAAAAGAGGGTAAGAACCCGTTCCAGCTCGACAGCAAGGAGCCTGACTGGAGCAAATTCAAAGACTTCCTTATGGGCGAAGTGCGATATACGCAGTTGACAAAATCTTTCCCACAGCAAGCAGGAGAGTTGTTCGATGCCGCAAAAGAAAATGCACAGTGGCGCTATCGCTCTTATAAACGTATGGCTGCAGCATCTTTCGCAGATACTACCGCAGGAAGTGAAGCGGAAGAAGAACCGGCAGGTGGAGAAAATTAAAAATCAATTGTTTTTATATTTTTTTTGAGGGTGCCACATTATGTGGTACCCTCTCTTCATTGATCCACAAAGAGGTTTCATCTCTCTATATGGTAAAATAAATAGTTGTATCTTTGTTTTTCAAAACATAGTGATCGTATGAAGATTCAAATCATTAACGGGCCAAATCTCAATCTGCTTGGGTCCCGTGAACCCGGTATATATGGCAACAAAACGTTTGACGACTTCCTCAGCGAACTGGAAGAAGAGTATCCTGAGATAGAAATTGACTATTTCCAGTCGAATATCGAAGGCGAAATTATCGATAAGATACATGAGGCAGGCTTTGTTTGCCAAGGTATTATTCTTAATGCAGGAGGCTATACACACACATCGGTGGCAATACGTGATGCTATAAAATCGGTTGTTGCGCCGGTGGTTGAAGTGCATATCTCCAATGTTTATGCACGGGAGGAGTTCCGCCACCATTCAATGCTTTCGCCCGTTTGTTTAGGGGTGATTGCCGGATTTGGAACCGATTCTTACCGGTTGGCTGTTGATGCAATTATTTTGGCAAACAATAAATAGATATAAACGTTAAATAATACATACTAAGCTTACGGCCAAAAATATGCATAAACATACTAAAATTATAGCTACCATATCCGATAAAAGGTGCGATGTGGCT
Organism: Proteiniphilum sp. UBA5463; assembly: GCF_002427225.1. Lineage (NCBI taxonomy): Bacteria > Pseudomonadati > Bacteroidota > Bacteroidia > Bacteroidales > Dysgonomonadaceae > Proteiniphilum > Proteiniphilum sp. UBA5463. Next base: position 20,802 of record NZ_DIQL01000060.1, read on the forward strand.
TTCCTGGAACAACTATTCAAAGCCGGAATGAATGTGGTTCGGCTTAACTCGGCTCATCTTGACGAAGATGGTTTTTTAAAGATTATCCGAAACGTAAGGGAAGTATCTGAGCGGATTGCTATATTGGTCGACACAAAAGGGCCTGAGATAAGGACTACGGTGGCTGAAAATCCAATCAAACTAAAAACTGGCGATAAAATAAAAATAGTTGGAAATTCCGCCGGTGTATCTACTAACGATTCTATCTGTATAACATATAATAATATAGCCGGAGAAATGCGGGAGGGCGATGATATACTGATTGATGACGGTGAAATAGACCTTCAAGTTCTTGAGGTGAAAACCGATCATCTCCTCTGTCGAGTGATGAATGACGGTATCATCGGCAGCCGTAAAAGCGTAAATATCCCGGGTGTGAGAATTAACCTGCCGGCCATTACTGATAGGGACAGGAAATTTATTGCACTGGCAGAGAAGCACGAGGTGGACTTTATTGCACACTCTTTTGTCAGAAACAGGGAGGATGTGCTGGCAGTGCAGGATATACTTGATGAGCTGAAGAGCCCTATCAAGATCATAGCCAAGATAGAGAATCAGGAGGGTGTGGATAACGCCGACGAGATATTGGAGGTTGCCTATGGTATCATGGTGGCTCGCGGCGATCTGGGTATAGAGGTGGCACAGGAGAAGATTCCAGGCATTCAGCGTGTACTTATCAGACAAGCTATTCACCACAAGAAGCCGGTGATAGTAGCAACGCAGATGTTGCACTCTATGATTGATCACCCGCGTCCCACACGTGCCGAGATAACAGATATAGCAAACGCCATATACTATCGTACCGATGCCGTGATGCTCAGCGGAGAGACCGCTTACGGGAAATATCCTGTTGAAGCTGTCAGTACTATGGCGAAAACGGCATATGAAGCGGAGTTGACAAAACTGGAGGAAAACGATATACGTGTCCCATACAATACTGATGACGACCGTGAAGTGACTGAATTCCTGGCAAAACAGGCAGTGAAATCTTCAGCTCGGCTTAATGTTAAAGCTATTGTAACTGACAGCCATACCGGCAGAACAGCCAGAGTGCTGGCCGCCTTCCGTGGAAGAAGTCCCATCTATGCCATTGCCACAAGTAAAAGGCTTGCACGTGAGCTGGCACTGTCATATGGCATTTGGGCAGAGTACCAGCAGGGTAAAGGAGACGGTAATACCAAAGAGAGCCGTAGAGCCTATTTTACTGATGCTATCCGTAAGCTGATAGATAAGAAAATGATAGAATCAAAAGACCGGGTTGCTTACCTGGGAGGTAGTTTCGGCGAAACAGGCGGTACAACATATCTTGAGATAAGCGAGGCTTGGAAAATTCTGGAAGCGAAAGAGAAATATATTTTGCCTGACTATACAATGTGATGGTTCTATTGTGCAATGAACGTCAACATAAAGACAAAGGGTTACAATGAATAACAAGTTAGAGGAATATATTCTATCCCATATAGATGCAGAACCTGACCTGCTTAAAAATATCGACCGCGACACGCATGTGAAGATGCTGCAGACGAATATGAACGCCGGGCATTTGCAGGGGAGGCTATTGAAAATGATTACTCAGATGATCCAGCCGCAGCGGATCCTCGAAATCGGGACCTTTGTCGGGTACTCGGCATTGTGCTTTGCCGAGGGGCTTGGTGAGATAGGTGAACTGCATACCATCGAAATAGATGACGAACTGGAGGACTATATCCGTCAGAATTTTGCACTTTCAGAGCACGGTCACAAGATAAAGCTCTACATTGGCGATGCCATGGTGATAATTCCCGGCTTCGAAGATGAAAGCTTCGATATGGCTTTTATTGATGCTGATAAGAAACTATATTGGGACTATTTTGAGGCAATTGTTCCAAAAATCAGAAAGGGTGGTTTTATCCTTGCTGATAACACGCTATGGTACGGTAAAGTGGTGGAAAAAGTGAAAAGCAACGATTGGTCGACCAAAGGTGTTTTGAACTTTAATGAAAGGCTTTCATCAGACCATAGAGTAGAGAAAGTGATTTTGCCTGTCCGCGACGGGCTAACACTCATAAGAAAAAAATAGAAGAATATGGACTCAAACAGACAACAGAAGGTAAATCGACTTATACAGAAAGAACTCAGTGAAATATTTTTAGTCGAAACCAGGAAGATGAACGGCGTATTGATCTCGGTGACAACCGTTCGCGTATCGCCCGATTTGGGGCTAGCACATATCTATTTAAGTGTTTTCCCGTCAGAAAGGGCTAAGGAACTGGTTACAAATATCGGCGATAATGTGAAATCTGTCCGCTATGAATTAGGTAAGCGTTTGAGAAATCAGCTTCGGGTCATTCCTGAACTGATGTTTCATGTGGACGATTCACTCGATTATATAGAGAATATCGATAGATTGTTGAAAGACCTGTAAAAAAACTATCTCCGTTGAACATATCATTTTACATAGCACGCAGGTATCTCTTTTCCAAGAAGTCGCATAACGCCATCAACGTTATTTCCTTTATATCGGTGTGCGGTATTGCCATAGCCACTATGGCTATGGTATGTGTGCTCTCGGTTTTCAACGGTTTTGGAGGAATAGTGGAGGGTATGTTCAACGCATTTGATCCCGATCTGAAGATCACTGTAAAGGAGGGAAAGGTTTTTGACTGGCATACAACTAAGTTTAGTAAAGCCCTTGAAATAAAAGGGGTGAGGACAGTATCAGAGTCTCTGGAAGAGAATGCGCTTTTTGTTTTCGAAGGGCGGCAAGTGCCCGTACTTGTGAAAGGGGTTTCGGAAGACTTTAAACTGATGGCCGGCATGGAGAAACTCATAGTGGACGGCTCATTTAAGCTTCGTGAGGATGTGGTGGATTACGCTACATTGGGAGCTGGGCTGGCTGTGACGTTAGGTGCCCGCCCTGGTTTTATCAACCCCATAGAGATCTATTCTCCAAAGCGCAATGTAAGGGTGAATCTGGCAAATCCTACTGCAGCATTCACCTCCGGGTATGCGCAGATAGGCGGCGTTTTCAGCCTTAACTCACCGGAATATGATGAACAGATGGCCATCATTCCTATTGAGCTTGCACGAACCCTTTTCGACTACGAAAACGAGGTGACATCACTCGAAGTGAATCTTCTTCCCAACACCCAGGTGAAAAGAATAAAGCGGGAGATAGAACATATACTGGGAGATGACTTTCTTGTTGAGGATCGATTTGAGCAACAGAAAGAGTCGTACAGAATGCTGCAAATAGAGAAATGGGTAACATTCCTTATTCTGGCATTTATCTTGCTCATAGCTGTGTTTAACGTGGTAGGCTCTTTGTCTATGCTTATCGTAGAGAAACTCGAAGATATCAGAAGCCTCAGGAATATGGGGGCCTCCGACAGGATGATTTCCCGCATCTTTTTGTATGAAGGGTGGCTCATTACTTTTATCGGGATTGTTGCAGGTATTGTGACAGGTTTGATTTTATGCCTGTTGCAACAGCACTTCGGCCTGCTGCGACTGAGTGATATACCCGGTGCTTACATTATAGATGCCTATCCTGTGATTGTACAACCTGCCGATATATTGGTTGTTTTTACTGTTGTAGGTGCTATAGGATTGCTGACAGTGCTTTATCCGGTAAACAGCTTGAAAGATAAACTCAATTCAAATTCAAATTAAAAAAATCATTTATATGAAGATAGCCATTGTAGGAACAGGTTATGTGGGGCTGGTCTCTGGAGCTTGTTTTGCAGAGATGGGTGTTGATGTTACTTGTGTAGATATTGACAGTGCAAAGATTGAAGGGCTTAAAAAGGGATCTATACCCATCTACGAGCCAGGATTGAGAAGTATTGTAATACGAAATTACGAGGCCGAGCGACTTCATTTCACTACCGATCTTCCTTCGGTGCTGAACGATATGCAGATTGTTTTTATTGCCGTAGGTACTCCCTCAGATGAAGACGGGAATGCCGACCTTTCATATGTGATGACTGTAGCAAACACCATTGCTGATAATATGGTTAAACCGTTGCTGATTGTCACCAAAAGTACTGTTCCCGTAGGAACTTCTCATCGTGTAAGCGATCTGGTGAGGAAGCGGCTTGATGAACGCGGGCTGAAGGATTTGAAGTTTCATGTGGCCTCCAATCCCGAATTTCTGAAAGAGGGCGCTGCTGTGAACGATTTTATGAGCCCCGACAGGGTTATCGTGGGCGTTGAGAGCGAAGAGGCGAAGGAGTTGATGACCAGGCTGTATCGACCTTTCCTGTTGAACAACTTCCGTGTTATCTTTATGGATATTCTCTCGTCGGAGATGACCAAATATGCTTCCAACGCAATGCTCGCAACACGAATCAGCTTTATGAATGATATTGCGAACCTGTGTGAACGGGTAGGGGCCGATGTGAACATGGTGCGCCGCGGTATGGGAAGCGATTCCCGCATAGGCAGAAGCTTTCTTTATCCCGGCTGTGGTTACGGGGGAAGTTGTTTTCCCAAGGATATACGCGCAATCATCAAGGTGGCAGAAGATGCGGGATATGAAATGGGTGTACTGAAAGCCGTAGAAGCGGTGAATAACAGGCAAAAAAATATTCTGTTTGAGAAGTTCAGACTTCACTACAATGGCGATATGAAGGGGAAAACTGTTGCAGTATGGGGATTATCATTCAAACCCGAAACCGATGATATGCGCGATGCTCCATCGCTCACACTCATAAGGAGCCTGATTGATGCAGGTGTGTTTGTACGTGCCTACGACCCTGCTGCTATGCAGGAGGCACGTCAATATCTTAACGAATCGGTCTATTACGCCACGGATATATACGATGCTGCCAACGGAACAGATGCGCTGATTGTGCCCACCGAATGGAAAGAGTTTCGCATGCCCAACTGGGATATACTGAAGAAAATCATGAACAACCATGTCGTGATAGACGGTAGAAACATCTACAACAGAGAGGAGCTCTCTTCCTTCGGATTTATTTACAGTGGTATAGGGCAGAAATAAGTCAACAAAAACACTAAATACCCTGGATTTTGATATAAATTACCCCGATGTGGAAGCCTGTAGAAAAAAACTCAAAGAACTAAGGGGCCAAATGGGAAGGATACAAGCGATATCAATCCATATGGAAAATGGACAATAAATTGCGCGACGTTATGGGCAAACGCGACGATGAGTACAAGCTTGAAGTGTCCAGTGAGTTGGACAACGCGTTCTTTTCCACCGTAATATCCCTTGAGGACTGAGATAAACTGTTAAAAAGCGGCCGCTGGAGTCAAAAAAGGCCAAAGGGGGGCATAGGCTATTGATAGCTGCTGTAAACTATACCCTCTATTTCAAGTCAAAAATTTTTAATAGGAACAGATGCGGATAATCATATTATGAAAAATAACTGTAAACATCAAATTCTTCCGTGTTATATGAGAATGCAAACATTCCCTTTTTTGATGCTGCTGTTTTTTATTGTATCATTTCAACTTACTGCACAACATTATACGATCAGCGGCTATGTTACAGACGGAGAAAACGGGGAGTCGCTGATTTCTTCATCCATTTTCGAAATCGGTTCGTCCAAAGGAACGGTAACGAATAATTTCGGTTACTATTCGCTAACGATTCCCGCAGGGCAAATATCGCTCAAGTATTCTTATGTAGGCTATAGTACATCGGAACAAACGTTTTATTTGCAGTCCGATACGGCGTTGAACATTCGCCTCTTCCAAGATGCTGTTTTGCAGGAGGTTACAGTTACCGGTGATTTCTCGAGAATGGGAGTCAAGAGTTCACAAATGAGTGCTATTGAAATTCCTGTCAACCAGATAAAAAATGTTCCTACCTTATTCGGTGAGAATGACCTTATCAAGGCGTTGCAACTATTGCCCGGAATACAGTCAGGGACAGAAGGCTCAGCCGGATTGTATGTACGCGGAGGTGGACCGGACGAAAACCTCCTTTTGCTGGATGGTGTCCCGATATATAATGTGAATCATATGTTCGGTTTCTTTTCAGTGTTCAATAGTGATGCTATCAAGAATTTAACCCTGTATAAGGGTAGTTTCCCGGCACGGTTTGGCGGCCGCCTCTCTTCGGTGGTAGATGTGCGTATGAAGGATGGCGACGACAGGAAGATACATGGAACAGCAAGCATTGGGCTGATCGCTTCAAAAATTCAACTGGAAGGCCCTATCATCCAGGAAAAGACGACATTAAACATGTCGTTACGACGTACCTATCTGGATATTATTGCGAAGCCTCTCATTAAAGAACTAGGTGATGATGGTGCGAATGCAGGATATTACTTTTATGATGTAAACACTAAATTAACGCATAAAATATCGGATAAGGATAAACTGTATTTAAGCGCCTATATCGGTGATGATGCCATATATAATAAAATGGATGATGGTCGCACATATGGAAATAATTTTATGACAAAGGATTACTCCAGACTGGACTGGAATTGGGGTAATGCTATTGCCGCACTCCGTTGGAGCCGTATCTTAAATAATAAATTATTTTTGAATACAACCGCTACATTTACACGTTATCGTTCTAATTTAAGTAACGTCTATGAAAGATTGACCTCAGATTTTACCGAACAGGAACATAGACAAACATCAGACGAATCACGAATGAATTATAGTTCTGGCATACAGGACTGGACGTTGAAAGCGGATTTCGATTTCACATCAAATGTGTATAACGATGTAAAATTTGGGGTTGGCTATGTGTATCATATATTCAGTCCTGATGTAAAATCGATAAAAATCGCCGATTCTCAACAATTCGATCAAAATATCGATACGATCATGGGCAGCCCGAAAGTATACGCACACGATGCCAGTGTATACATTGAAGACAATGTATCCATTGGAAAACGACTTAAGGCCAACCTTGGAATGCATTTTTCAATGTTCCATGTCCAAAACAAACACTATACTTCGTTACAGCCCCGTATCGGATTGAGCTTACTGCTCAAAGATAATTTTTCGGTAAAAGCGGGTTTCGCCTCCATGAGCCAGTATATTCATATGCTGTCGAGCAATGCGATCAACCTGCCGACAGATTTATGGGTTCCAAGTACCGGCAGCATCCAACCGATGAAGTCCTGGCAGTATGCTGCTGGAGTTTTCTATTCGATCGATAATATAGCAGACTTTTCCGTTGAAGGCTACTACAAGACGATGGATAACCTGCTTGAATACAAAGACGGAGCTTCATTTACGGGTGTGTCTACTGAGTGGGAAAAGAAGGTGAGTATGGGGCGAGGCTTTGCCTATGGCATTGAATTCCTTGCCCAGCGATCATTCGGCAATACAACCGGATGGTTGGGTTATACTTGGTCTAAATCCAACAGGATATTCAATAAGTCCGGTAATATCGTCAATAACGGAAAAATGTTTCCTTCCAAATATGACCGCAGGCACGACGTGAGTCTTACCGTCTCTCACAGGCTCTCTGAGAAAATAGACGTATCCGCTTCATGGGTATTTGCTACCGGGAACGCTGCTACTTTTGCCCTTCATCGGTATGCGCCTGCTGAGTCTCCGGCTAGTTTCCCAACTTATCTGAATTACAGTTATTATACAGAGTCGATTCCCCATGTTGAAGGACGAAACAATTTTCGTTACGGCAACTACCACCGGCTTGATCTTGGCGTGAATTTTCACAAAAAGACCAAACGTGGGAACCTGCGCACCTGGAATATCAGTATTTTCAATGCGTACAGCCGAATGAACCCGTTCTATGTGTATGTTTGGGATGAAACTACCGTAAATCCGGAAACAGGAGAACAGAAAACAATAAACCTCCTGAGGCAGTCTACTCTTTTTCCCATTATTCCTTCAGTAAGTTATTCCATTAAATTTTAAATGAAATGAAACGAAAAATATATCCATTGTTCATCGTAACAATATTTTTAATGTCCTGCGAAAAGGATATCGATTTCAAAGGAACCATATCAGACCCATTGCTGGTGCTGAATGCTACACTTACTCCAGACTCCATAGTTTCTATTCAACTTACCCAAAGCCAATTCGTTCTAGGGGAATTTAAACCGTTCCCCACTGTCAGGGATGCTGATGTCACTCTTTTCGTAAATGGTGAAATGAAAGAGAAACTTATCCACCAGTCTGATGGTATTTATATGGGTGAATATTCCCCAGTACCAAAAGATGAAATTAAAGTCGAAGTGATAGTAGATGGTTATAACCGGATATTCTCCCAAACCGTTATCCCCCATAAACCCATTATCACTGTGACTGATTCAACTGTTTCTACACGAACTGTTGTTGCCAATGAAACAGTCTACAGAACTTTAAAGTTACAATTAAAATTGAATGATATATTTAACGAAGAAAATTACTATTACATTAAAGGGGCGCGAAATTACTATTGGGAAGATAAACTTTTGTTATCATTGCCTATTTCTTTAGATCTCAGTAGTGTATTGAAAAATAATGTGATTGATGAGGACATTTTTAATGAGATTATTGGGAATGATTTGGATAAAAACAGATCAGCCAACCTTTTTTCAGATCTCTTAATTGATGGTGAAAATATTCTCTTTGATTTTCACTTATCTGACATAATAGGCTCTATTACATCTGTTAACGGCGATGAATTGGATGATGATATGAGTATAGAATATATCATAGAGATTGGAGAAATATCGGTAGAACTGTACCACTATCTAATCTCAGTCAACAAAGCATTGGTTAATGAGGATATGCCTTTTTTTGAACCATTTAGAGTGTACACGAATATTGAAAATGGTATTGGTATCTTCGGTTCCTACAATTCTTACAGGTTGAAAACTCGTTTTAAAACGAAATTCTTACCCTATGATTTATACTTTTCATACAGTTATTAGTTGAGGTATTTAAAAAATTTGTCTGATTTATTACATTAGAAAGAATCAGACAAACTTATAATAGAAAGAAATATTTTTTTTAAAACTTTGATCCAAATATTTACTCCAACATCACTAAGTTTAGTAGAAGTAAAAAAGGAGCAAACCTGTAAATAAAGAACTAAAAAACGTACCCAACTTTAAAAGCTAATGCTGTCAAATTATAAGTCTGTTCGTGAATTCGATTGTCTCTTCCCATTTTCAAATGGGAACGTTGCAAATCATATGCAAGAGAAAAAGACAAGTCATGTCTGTTTGACAATGTGTGTAAAATACCCAATGATACAGAAAAGAATGCACCGCCTTTTATTTCAGAATTGATGTCCTCTCCATTCCACGCAGAAGACTGTTCGGAGGGCCCGCTAAACTTTTTAGAAGAAATTCCATAGCCCAGTTTTACTCCGGCGTATGGAGTAATAGTGTTCCGTTTGTTTAACGAGACGTTAGCATGTAAATACACGGGAACAAAAGTCAACTTCCTCGCTTTTTCATGATATATATTTCTATGCATAAAAACGAGTCCGGTACCGACTCCTGCATTAACAACATTGTTAATACCGTATGAAGGTGAGAGATAAATTTGAAATGAATTGTAATCACCTTTATCTAACTTTATTCCATAACCTGTTTCCAAATGTAGGTTTAAGTCTTTGTTCCCCTGTGCATTTACAACGGAAGGGTAGTTAGATAATAACAATAATAACACTGATAAAACTGTTAAATAATTCTTTGTATTCATTTCCTGTATTGATAAATTATGCATCTAATTTAAATTAGTTATTTGTACAAAAGGAGTTATTTATGTAATATGAATTCATTATGCCCAACCTTGAAGCATAAAATGTTCTAAATCTACAAGGAACACATATCCATCCATGGCATCATAAGTAAAATGGACTTGTGTAATTATCCATTTACGCCATAGGTTAGGATTCACCTGATCAACAGAGAGAAAACCATATGGAACTTCGAATAGATGATTATGAGAAGAATATCCATCCTTGGTGCCAGAATGCAACAGTGTATTATAAATGCCAGCATAAATTCTAATTCGAGTTAATGCCCAATGGTTATACCAAATATTCAGTGCTCCTCTTTTTCTGAAAACCAAGTGAACTTCCCCTGTTAATGGAGAATACTGATCTTTATAACCCAGATTACGGCCTGTAACTGCTTTTATCTTTCGTTTATTCATTACATAGCTTACTCCTGGAGTTACCCGAATTGGTATCGCACCTTCAAAATCTGCTTTACGAGTTTGAGGTAATTCATCTAAATATACTACTTCAAAATCACCATCATTTAAAGTTAGATTTAGCTCTACCAATTTTTCATACGTAAAAACATCACGCATATCTCTCACTTCTCCGGCTATAATAACTTTTCCTTCTCTATTTGTAAGTTTAGCAATTGCTTCATCACTAACTGGCAAGTATGCTGAGTAGTCATCGCCATGTTCCGGATAATATAGATCAGGAAATTTCACTTTAAATTCTTCATATCCTTCAATACGATCATAATATGATTCGGCTTCTTTCATTGCCTGCACAAATTCTGCATACAAAGATTCGAAGCCACTACCGTCGGCTGAACGAGTTAAGGATGTCAAGGGTATTTGATTGTTACGTACTTTTTCAACAGCTTCCTGGAAAGCAGTTTCATTTTCGAATGAGAGAATTCCCTTGTCAAGTCCGATAATTGCTTGTTCTACATCCTGATTGGGAATTTGTATTTCTTCTAAATTATTATTGCATGAAGCAAATAAAATCCCTACTAACACTAATTCTAATAAAAATAATTTTTTCATTGTTTCTAGTATTTAATCTAATTGAGTCTGCTCCGAAAACCCCAAAACCCGATTTCAAGAGGTCGCAACTCGCTGAAAATCGATGGTGTTTTTTATGGGATTTTCAGCAAAAAAGACTTATCGGAGGGGACTCATCTAATTTAAAAATTCAACTCCTTTGGAGATGGAAATGTGCTTTATGGATTTACCTGTAATACATAACTTTACATTATGTGAATAAAAGCAGCAGAGTCATGTAGTGTTAAAGGGTAATTAGTTTGTAGTTTACTTTCCTTGAAATCCTTTCAGTATCAGAAAATGCAAGACAAATGAGAATAAAAATAGTCAACACCTCGGTTATTGGACAAATCCCACTACATTTTATAATACGTTTGAAGATAATGCCTCCGTTTTTCTACAAAATCCACCTCCTTTGATGGCGACTGTTTAATTGTTCTGATTTACTGATAAATTTAATTTGACTGATCAGCTTTTTAAATTTTGTTTTGTAACAAATATAAGATATTTTTCTTACATACTACCTATTAAGAATTAATTTACGCTTTGATAAATATAATTAACGATACATTACAGAGCATATGGAAAATTGACAATAAATTGCGCGACGTTATGGGCAAACGCGACGATGAGTACAAGCTTGAAGTGTCCAGTGAGTTGGACAACGCGTTCTTTTCCACCGTAATATCCCTTGAGGACTTAGATAAACTGTTAAAAAGCGGCCGCTGGAGTCAAAAAAAGGCCAAAGGGGGGGCATAGGCTATTGATAGCTGCTGTAAACTATACCCTCTATTTCAAGTCAAAAATTTTTAATAGGAACAGATGCGGATAATCATTAGATACAATTTAGTAATGAGTCCACTTTAAAAAGTCTTTTATGAAAAAATGATATTATATTTTCAGGTGATTATTACGTCATATCTTTTATTTTGAGGCTTTTTCAATTAATGCTTCGTTAAAACTTCATTTATAATACTGACAGTCAATAATTTATGTCACATCCTTAAAAAGCGTCATACTCGATTGATATTCAGTAAATTATAAGAACTGTTTTAAAAAAATTACCGAAGTATTGAATCAGACACAGTAATGGGTTATGTTTTTCAAAAAACAATCATTCCTTTTTTAGAAAGTCTGTTAAATGAGGATAAAAAAAATTTTCATTCAGCACCCTCCCATAGTCGTCATACAGCATCAATAAGTGTGAGGCACTCCAACTGAAATGAGGGGCTTTTAATCTTTCACCGTTATTAGTACCATAGTTTTCGTGAATAGGAGCATTATCTTTTAGGCCCTCCAATCGGTCGAATACCTGTAATGTATATTCATCTGCCTTTTTGCTGTAGCCGTAATTACGCAAACCACGAATAGCAAAGTAGGTCTGATCGAGCCATACGGGCCCTCGCCAATATCCTTCAGAATTATATTTTGGATTATCGGCTGCAACTGTTGGAAATGGAATATAAGTTGAGAACTTAGTTGAGTCTTCCAGCAATGGCAGCATTTGAGCCACCTGATCCTTAGTTGCCACTTTTGTCCATAAAGTCGCATAAGCCTCACATCCATACTCTTCAATGAATTCTCCATCGGGCAGGCGACGATCAAAGAAAAACTTATTCCTTTTGTCGAAAAAATAGTTTGCAACATTATCTGAGCATATCTCTCCTTCGAAAGGAATACCCAGAATAATTGCAAATTTCTTTAATAATTTTGATTCCAGAGCAAGGAATGCATTCAGATCTACACTTTCCTGATCCATACTCCATGCATCATCGAAAGGAATATTTTTCAGCATTGCAGTATCATCAAATCGGATGGCATTGTCCATTCCGCTCTCCCATGCTGCAGCCTCCAGAGTACCGTCTGAGGAACCATATTCGCATATACCGTTATTATCATGGTCGCGTTTAACGTACCACCAGTTATAATATGCCATAAGCTGCGGAAACATCTCCCTGACAAAAGCAGTGTCATTTGTATTCGTGAAAATTTCATCAACAGCCCAGCAAGCAAGAGGTGGTTTGCTATTCCTTCCATTATTTTCAGAAGGATTGGTATAGATACAATCAATAATCATTCCATCCGGTAGTTGATAATCAAACATAGCCCGTATGTTATTCCTGGCCAACTCAGGATTGAACTTAGCCAGTGCTGCAGCAAAGCGCCATGAGTCCCATGCCCAAAATCCGACAAAGTAACCAACTGCGTGACTTGGTACAACTCCTTCATGCAACAAACCTCCACGATGAGTCCGCCAATTTGATATAAGTGTAACAATCGATTTTACAGCAATGCGATCATATTCCGGTTTCATATCGGTTCTAAGAACCTTTGTAAGATATCTGTTCCATCTTTTCTCATTTTCAAGCAAACAGATATGCTTATCGTTCAAAATTTTCAAACTCTTCTGTAGCCCTACAGCCAACTCTTTATCGGAAGTAAAAAATGAGATAACAACCTGTGCTTCCTTGTTAGCATCGTTGCAGACAGCCTTGTAGTTGTTTTCACTTTTTTTGATAAGGATATCTGGTCCGAAAGTGAGCAAAACAATTTCGCCTGAGTGATGACGCGCCACGACAAAGTTCTTGTTTGTTTCTATTTCCATCTCATCGTTCCACTCATCACCACTGAACGCCAGTGTCCTGTCTTTATCAGTAACAATGGTCAACAGTGCATTTGATGCATCTATAAAATGTAGTGTCTGACTGATTCTGCCATTTGCTGAGAGTGCCGACAAATAGATTTCACCGGGATAATAATTCGTTGAATCTGGAGTGAACACGTCGTTTTCAAAGTCTGCAAAACTGACCTTAACGGCTGATTTTGCGAGCCACTGACGTCGATTCATATCGAGGCTGAAAGGTCCACAAAAACCATTGACCCACTTTTTGTCCTCGGGAATGGTAAAGCCCATCCAGGAGCCGGCATCGGTGAACCAGCCAATAGCATTCTTCAGTGAATCAGGGGTATAGGCAATATCGAAAATATTTTCGAATTGATATCTTTTCCTCTCTTCAGCCCTGTGAGAGCAAGGTTTGCAAGTTATAAAACAAGCAATTAAAATTGGAAAAAGAAAAGATAGAAAGTTATTATTGAACATATCTCTGAATTATTGTAGCTTGATGAATGTTATTATTTAAACCAACTATTATTTGCCTCTTGTACTGCATCGTCTTTTGCATTTAATGGCTGAAGCGTGAAACTATATTTCCACTCTTTGGGTGTAATAGTATATTCTGGATGTACCTGAGCTCCCCAGGTATTGTCGCCTCCTACTCCCATCAACCGGTGGTCGATATTCAACCAAACCATATCTTTCTTTTCAATGCTACCCCCATGGCGCCGTTCCACATTAAAAGGAACATAATCAATATCCTCTTGCGGAAAATTCCATGCGCTTACGTTCAGAGGCTCGGTACCTCTTATTAGCACACCCTCGCCATTATTATTGCGAAGAGCGACCCAGCGTACATCTGTTTTATTTGCTGTCTCCTGTGCCCTGACATAAGGATGAAATTGATCCCAGACTGAAGCTGTGTAAAGCCCTATCAAAGAACTTGTTTTACGATCAGCATAGTTCTCATGAGGGCCCCGCCCAAACCAGGTCATAATATCATACTCAGAATTGAGTATCATCCTCATTCCTAAACGTGGCATCTCCGGTAATTCCTTGCTACCTGGTGTAAAGTGAAGTAACACTTTGACAGCTCCATCAGAACGGACCAGATAAGTGGTCTGAAAGGTTGATTCCTGTTCAGGCATTTTATAGTTAACTGTTATTGTTGCAAGCTTTTTGTCTCTGTCTACAGTACAATTTATCTCTTTAAGCTGCATGTCCCTGGCTGCATGTCTCCAGGTTGCGCAGCGGTTTAAATGTCCATTTGCCACATCATTATCGGTTAGAGGGCGCCAGAAGTTAGGCCTGAGTCCTTCCTTAATGATGTTTTTATTATTATAAGTCAACTCTGTCATCTCTCCTGTACTTTTAGAAAATACAATACGAAAATCTAACCCGTTTAAAATGAAATTATCTGTTGTAGTCTCTGAGTTAAGCACTCCTTTTACCTCCTTTACAGGGACCTCCGTATTAATTATAGGCATTGCCCACTGCTCCATTGCTGATAAGTGATTTTTGGGAATAAGCAGTGATGCCTCTTTTGTATAGGCTTCTAATTTAAGAAAATACTCTCTCCCATTAATCTGAGTTGATTTAATCGGCAAAGATATCAGTCCAAAAGAACGTGGTGCGATATCAGGAAATTCCATCTCTCCGTTTTCTATGCATATACCATCAGCTTCAATATTCCATCTCAGCACATAGTTGTCTAAATTTATAAAGTCGTGTCTGTTTGTTATTTTTATTTTATCTGATGTAAAAGGGACAGGTTCAAAATGAATATATTGATACACCTTCTTTACTTCATGGATGTGGGGATGCAGTGAACGGTCTGCTGCAACCAGGCCGTTGGCGCAGAAGTTTGAATCGTTAGGTACTTCCACAAAGCCCATATCTCCTCCGTAGCCCCATATACTATTTTCTTTCTCATCTTTAATGGCAAAAGTAGCATCCACCCAATCCCATATAAATCCGCCCTGCAGCTGGTCGTATTTATAGATCAGGTCCCAGTAGTCCTTAAGATTTCCAACGCTGTTACCCATGGCGTGTGCATATTCACACAATATCAACGGCCGGCTGTCGCGCTGGTTTACATGTCGTTGCAGTGCCCAAATACGGGCATACATTGGGCAGTAGATGTCAGATTTTGAATCATACCCCCCACCTTCGTATTGCACAGGCCTGGATGGATCAGTGGCTTTGGTCCAGTCATAAATTGTTTCTAAATGTTTGCCGTAACCCGATTCATTCCCAAGTGACCAGGTAACTATTGATGTAAAATTTCGATCGCGAAGAACCATTCGACTCATACGTTGCATAAACGGCATTTCCCAGTCAGGATTGTTTGCCAGGGTTTTGTCTTTGTGGTTCATCATACCATGACTTTCGATGTTGGCTTCATCTATAAGGTATAATCCAAACTCATCACACAGAGAGTACCATTCATAGCGGTTTGGATAATGACTTGTCCTTACCGCATTGATATTGAATTGCTTCATCAGCCTAATATCTTCTATTATGCTTTCAACGGTGATTGAACGTCCGTTGTTTTTATCATGTTCGTGACGGTTGACCCCTTTAAATAAAATAGATACACCATTTATTAACTGCATGCCATTTTTCATCTCAACAGATCTGAAGCCAAACGGATGAACAAATGATTCCAATGCCTCACCATTGGTATCAAAAGTATTAACAACCAATTTGTATAAATAAGGTGTTTCTGCACTCCAGGGGTGAACGGCAGGAAAGAGATTTCGGGCATTCAGAGTCGTGTCTGATGAAGATTTAATTCTCTTGGTGTGTTGATAAATTACTTTATCTTTATCCATCACCTTTACTTCTACTGTCGCTCCCGCTTTAGGTTGATTTAACTTGATATCCAGGTTGAACTCTCCATCTTTATATCTGTTTACCAATCCTGCAGTCAATATGAAGTCTTTTACGCGAATTAATGGGCGTGCATACAAATATACATCACGCTCAATGCCACTATATTTCCAATAGTCCTGGTCCTCGAGGTAAGATCCATCACTATACCTGAAGACTTTGATAGCGAGCTTGTTGGTGCCCTTTTTTAGAAGCTTTGTTATATTGAAACGTGCAGGCAGACGACTATCTTCGCTATAACCTGCCAGTTCACCGTTTACCCAGCAGTAAAATGCAGATTCCACTCCTTCGAAGTCAAGAAATATATTCATTCCTTTCCATCCTTGGGGTATAGTAAATTCACGAACATACGCACCCACGGGATTATAATCTTCCGGTACATATGGAGGATTTGCGGGGAAAGGATAATCGACATCGGTATAGATCGGTGCGTCAAATCCCTGTAATTCCCAACTTCCCGGAACTTTTATATTATCCCATTCTTTTGTGTTATATTCGGGTTTATAGAAATCTGTCGGTGCGGTATCGTTGTTTTTTGAATAAAAGAACTTCCAGATGCCATTTAATGAAACTCTCCGTTCTCCCTTTTTGTTTATTTCAAACCGCTTTGATGCATGCAGTGATTGTTGAAATAATGCATTTGCCTCATTTATGTATGGTACAAAATGTGCATGAGCTGGCTCGCGATTTATTTCATTGATAAGTGGATTTTGCCAGGGTACATTATCGGCTTTTGACAAAAAAGAGACGATAATGAAAATAAATAAGATATAATTGGAGAGTTTCATAATTAATTGAAATATTTATATTGAACAGAAAAGGACTACTAGGAAGGGTACACTTAAATCTACTGTAAAACCATGAAAAATTGAAACAATGACAAAGCTTTGTCCCGAGAAGCGGGCAATTATAGGCAAAGTAGTATCCATAGTTGTTGCACCACCTGCCGATATTGGAGCTAATTTGCCAAAGTATTTCACTAGTAGCGGTGCAAAAAGCAGGGTGATTATTTCACGTGAAATATTTGAAAGCAATGCAATTGTTCCCAACTCAGCACCTTT
>NZ_DIQL01000008.1:0-4106 GCF_002427225.1 Proteiniphilum sp. UBA5463
TATTTTTTTATCTCAATTCTCCACCCCGGATCATCCACCAGGTGCCAGTGAAAGATGTTCATTTTCAGGTAACTCATCTCGTCGAGAAGTTTTTTCACCGTTTCCATCCCTTGAAAGTGCCGACTTTCATCGAGCATAAATGCACGCCATGGAAAAGCGGGTTCGTCCATTATCCGGCAGACGGGGAGAGTAATCCCGTTTCCCGAACGGGAGATGATTTGTCGCAGGGACTGAAGGGCATAGAGTAATCCGTTACGGGAGGCAGCCAATACCCGGATCTTCCTGTTTTTGTAAACAGATAGATGATATGCTTCCCGATTTTTTGATATTTTCTGTTGGATATCGAGAATTAAATCGGCGCTATTTTTCCTCGCTGTAAAACGAGCCTGCACGCCACACTCTTTCAGTACAGATGTTACATAATCGGAGGCCTCCTTTGCTTCAGGATCAATGTAAACTTCCCATTCATTATCGAAAGTGATATACGTTTCTGCAATGGTTCCCTGCTGGGGTTTGGGTACAATCGGCAAACCGTCCCGGTCGTTTGCAAACAAACCAGTTGCGGAAAAAAGAAATAGATAGACCAAAAAATTCAATCGCGTACTCATAAAGGTATTTTTATAATGTTAGTTGAAATCAGCAGAAATGTGAACGAAAAACTACGATAGCATACGCTATTCCACTTTATAGACAAAATTGAATCTTCCTCCCGGAGCAGTGTCCCCGTTCACGTAGAAATCCATGATGTTCCCATTTTCCTGCATATTGTCGTTCCACTTGAATTCAAAATCGAGTGCTTTTCCCTTCATTCCGAGGGTCTCTCGGTCGATCTTGATCTCGAGTCGGTTACCGTTTACCACATAAGGCTTCCTGTTGACCTCTTTCCATTCCCATCGATTACCGATATTTTTTTCCACAATCACCTTTTTTGGCGTTGGACTCTGGCGGTTGATTATGTAATCGTAACCATTCCATCCGGTAGATTTATCCCTGTCGATATCGATAAACAGCATCATCCAGTTGGGATCTTTTCGTGAAGAAAGTTTCCCGGCGGTTTCCACATAGAAATAAATAAACTGCCAGTCTCTGGCAACTTTGGCTTTAGTAATGTCGTTTCTTCCTGTACGGTTGGTGTAGTAGGTGTTGTTCCTGCCCACGTGGTCACGATAAAAGGTATTTCCTTTGTAATGGTCGTAGACCGGTGTTACATCGTCCCACTGATTGGGTTTCCCAATCTTTATGGTTTTTGGGACGGAGGTTTTTTCCGGAGGTGTCATTCCCTTGAACTTTCTCACATTGTCAACCAGTTGCAGGTAACAGACATCTCCCTTATCACCCCATCCCTTGTTGGGCTCGATGTCCCTGCTTCTTTTCCAGTCAAACTGATCCACGAAAGAGAAGGGATCGCCGGTCCAGTTATGTTCGGGAAGCCACTGACTTGCGATAAACTCGTTCCATCCCGTGACAAATACCAGTTCGGGGTCTATTTCAAAAGCACGCTCCCACTGTTCCTGGAAGTTCCATCCATAAAGATAACCGTCAACCCGGGGATCGAATCCGTTCCGGAAGGAGAAGTCTCTTCCCTGTGAGCCGGGAAGGTTGAAGGCACTGCAATGACCCTTGGTCTCGGGTGCGGCATTCTGTGCCACTCCCACAGCCACCTGCTCGAAGGTCCCGTCCTGTTGCGGAACATACCCTTTTTGGGGATAATTTTCCAGCCACGCCCACTGATCTTTTCGTTTTGGTCCGTCTACATAGTCAGGCTGACCGGGCCTGAAGGTGAAGAAATCTGCAATCGCCCTGTCCTCTTCGGAGCTGGTGAGATTGTCGGGATAAGCCATGATTATCGGTTTCCCTTTCCAGTTAAACCAGAGGTTCTTGTACCTTCCGGGTTTGTATAGATCCCGATACAATTGTCTGAGGGAGACCAGCGAGTGCGGAACGGGACCGAAGGGTAGCATAAATGCGATCTTAGGCACGTTGACTCCATCCTTTTGGGCCTGATCCCAGGTTTTCATCAGTGCTTCGTATGATTCCACCCAGGTAAGGCTTCCGTTTGTACAGTCAAAGAAGACCGCATCAACCTTGGCATCCGCCAACATTTCGGCATGTTTTCTCAATACCCAGGGATCGGTAGTCCTGTAATAACCCAGCAATGGCTGTTCCCAGTAAAAGAATCCAGGTTTTGTTTTTCCCCATGCAGGATGGTGGTAATCCTTCATGGCTTCGGGGTGCATACGGATAATCTCGGTGATGTTTTTAACCGTAGTGGTAGTATCATCCTTTCCCTGATGCCAGGTCCAATAAAATATGGCCACAAACTTCTCCCTCTTATCGCCCGCATCAGGGTATTCCCTGACTTTTCTGTTCAGTGCATCGGTAACGGACCATTTGTCGCTGTCAACTTTTTGGGCTGCAATGAATTGATTTGTGATAAGCAGCATGAAGAGGATGAGTAAATTGCGTCGTAAGGTGCGTGCCCTAGTATAGGAATTCATTTTTTGTTTTTGTAAATGATATTGTTGGAAAAATTTATTTTTAACATATTGTGATTCCTTTTAGAAGATATCAAGCCTTCGATACTTTTGTAAGTAATTTAGAATACTCTTTTAATTGTGTCTTTTTTGAAGATTATTATTGATTAACTAAGATGTGTCCAACGTCTTTAATTTTTAGTCATATTAGCATTAATCGGGTAAATCAGAGATGACAAGTGAATACTTCATATGAGGATTTTAGAAAAATGTATAGAATGACCTTTGATTTTGTAAAGTTTATGCAAATGTAAAGCATCAAGGTTAACAATAACTGATAGAATTGATAAATAAGTTAAGAAAAATGGCCGATAAAGTTTAAACAGTTGGTACTTATTCATCGTTCCCATGGTTTGAGAAATCATATAAAGTGAGGGTCCTTCGATGTGCATATTTTTCTTGGCCAATGCTAAAAGCAAGAACACACATACGGCTATCCATATCTGGGTATAGACGGCATTTTCAGAAGTACCATAAAATGATTTGATATGCAGATGTTGTTTTATTCATTTGAAGGAAAGCACAACTTCCCACCTCTCCCTATGAAGTTCAGCAATGGTGAGAACCTTTCAGGTAACGACCTGGTGCCGGATCAGTTGTCCTGTAATCCAGTTCATTTTTTTAATCGTTCGACATGTTCGTTACTTCAAGTACCGTTTCACATTATACATTGTCTTTACTGACCGAGAAGACCACAAGTTTGGGCTCTATTCCATGGTCATACTGCCGTTGACTGACCAAGAATCCCCTAATGATTGGTCTCATCTTCTTCATGTCATCCACAAACACTGGGGCATGCCGTTGATCGCTGAGTTGAAGGGATCGCTGAGCCAACTGTTTCCTTTTTCAAACCGATCATCGGTCAGGTTATAAACACCGTGTTGTGAGGAATATGTTGACGACGCAGTTACTGTCGTCCCCCATGAGGGATGGGCAATGTTGACAATCTTTTGGGAAGAACTGTTCGCTGAGAGCTGGATCCAGCAAAGCCACAAAAAGAGAAACGAGAGTTGCTTGTACATATGATGATGGGGCTAAAAACTTTTAAGTTTGTTACCGGATGATTTTTATCTCATCCGGAGCTTCAATCTCACTGGTCACTTTCCCGTTTGCCTGTTTCACATGTTTCACTTTTATAATGCCATACGGAGTTGGGTAAGTTCCTTCTGCATATTGAAGATTACCGAGGTTGGGACGGATTTGTATCACTTTGGATCCCGGCTCCATTACTTTGATTCCCAATACATGAGCCGTGAGCCAAGACGTGGGTCCGGAAGCCCATCCGTGACAAAGACTGCCCCGTAAACCGATGTAGCAATGGGCGCCTCCATCGGCGTGGATATCGAACTTGTCAGAGATGGATAACTGATCGATTCTTGTTGCATTCACCCTTTCCGCATATACAAAGTTTTCCCAGAAGGTGGTGGCACCAAGGTCAAGCATTGCTCCCCAGTAGTCAGAAATGATGTCCATGGCCTCCTGATACTTCCCTGCTTTGGCCAGGGCTTCCAGCATGTAATACCCGTAGAAGGTGGCAAAATCGTTTGCTCCATCTTTAAGAATCACATCTGC
>NZ_DIQL01000008.1:4368-21366 GCF_002427225.1 Proteiniphilum sp. UBA5463
CCAGCCTCCATGGTCAGCAAAGTAAGGGCCTGCAAGCCTGAATGGATTACCGCTTCGTTTTCTGCTGTTGGCCAGTCCAGAAAACGGCCCCCATCCAGGTTTTCCTTTCCTCCTGAAACCCTGGATGTAATCTGGGGAATGAGTTTTTTGAGGTAGCTTTGTTGTGCTTTCAGATAAGCCATGTCACCCTGGTGTAAATAGTAGTCTCTGTGGAGAATGATCCACCAGAGCGAATAAGAGGAGATTCCGTTCATCCATCCTGGCAGAGGAGTGGTATCCCGGGCGAAGTCGAGACTCTTCCTCACTACTTCATTGTCTCCAAAAACGCTGTTGATGGTCATTACCTCAGGATGCATATCTCCTACCCAGACCAGCCGGTCACGTTTTATCCCGTCCCACAGGTAATCCTGCATGTTGAGGTGTACGGTATAGGCTCCCGTTTCCCAGATTTTATTCAACCGTTCATCACTGGATTTGAATGATCCTAAGTAGGGGATATCCCGGTATCGCGCAATTGCCCTTACAGCTCGGAGAGGAAATTCTACCTCCTTATCCAGCAGGTCGATGCGTACAAAGCGAAAGCCCGAATTACCGATTTCAACGGTTCCCAACCAAGGTATTTCCAACGTGAAATCCCTCAGTGAGTGTTCGTTGGTGGCCGACTGCATCCCGGGGCGGCTGTTGTCGATGGCATCACTCATGGCTTCCGACACCGACTCCCCCAGGCGAACCCTGACCTTGATCGGTTTCTTTTCCCCCCTGATTGCTGCCGCGATCTCAATGCCTCCGTACAGTTCAGTACCGAAATCCAGCAAGACGGAAGCCTGTTTATCATCATCCGACCTGAGCATACACATTCCTGCACCGCTGGTTGAAAGTTGACCGTCAAAGCGGGTCAGGAGTGCTTCCGGTTTGATAACCTGCTTCCCTTCCGTATCTGATTGCCAGATGATTTTTACGGGTGTTACATAACTTCTGATAATTTCATCCTGTCGCAGGTTCTGTTTAAATTGATTCTTCAGAATATTCAGCTGAGCAGTTGTATTGGTTGCAAGAGCAACGATTAGCGATAAAGTAATTAAGATTTTTTTCATAAAAAAGTTTCAAATGTACTGTTATAATTAATGAATTGTTTGTTTATTGTATTTGAATGATGCTTCAAGCAAATCTTGCAAAGATCTAAAAAAGGATCCTCGATGGGAATGAATGTCCCATTTGTTGTTTTCAGCGGGTTTGTGAGATATTGATCCGGCTGTGAACACTGCATCCAGGTGAATCATGCGATCGAATAAAAAACGAATTCGTACCGTTGTATTGCGGATAATGATATGGGAGGTATTGTGCGATACGCCATAAGGCTGATCTTCCCGGTAATCGCGCCAATCGGACAACACGTGCGAAACGATGTGGTCTTTTGCTGTTGTGGTCAGGTAGTCGACCTACCTTTGCATTACATCGAAATATTCCACGATCAGCGAGTTGTCGCCGTAAAACTCGTAGTAGATAAACGGAAAAATAACGCTGGCGCTTCCCCATTCGGGGGAGTCCAGAAATCCGCCGTTAAAAACTACGTCTTCGGGAGCAATACTCGTCACCAGGCCGTTCGGCAACTGTGCATCGCGAATGTCCTGCATCAGAAAATCTGCTTCCTTTGCTGCCGCATTCAGGGCTTTTGTATCTTTTGTCAGGTTATAATAGGAGAGTAATCCCAGCATGCAGTATTTTCGGTCCCAAATATCCCAAGCGTTGAGATGACTATCAGGTGCATAGTTTCCTATATAACCGTCGGATGTTTGGGTGTCGATCAATCCGGCAGCAGCCCTTTTTAGGATTTCAGACAGTGTTTGAGCCGGTTTGTATTTATATGCGAGAACATCAGAGGTGAACCATTTTCCAAAAAATTCGCCTTGCCAACAACTGTGTTCGTCTCTTAAAGTAAATGGGTGAATGAGTTTTTCGATATCCTGAGCAAGTATCCTGTTGTTATACGATAAGGTAAATTTATTCCCCATATACCCCATAATTTCTGTAGAATGGGAAGCATGTAACTTGTCGGAGACAACCGGTCTGACAGGATTCTCTGCAACCATTACCTGGCTTAATAATGCTGTTATCAAAAAGAAGTATTTTATTTGCATTTTTTAGTTAAAACCATGACTTAATAACTTGGTAAGATTATCGACGGTGATGGCGTCTGATAAGCGCTGTAGATTATCTCTTTACCATAAAAATCCAATTCCCCGAACCAATATTATCTATGACAGAGAAATCCCCCTGCTTTCGATAGGAAATGGGGTTGTTGTCTTTACTTATGACCTGTTTTACCGAATAGAAGGGGAGATAGATATCCGCGGTGGTGTTGGCCGGAATGCTTACCTCGAGCCGGAATGATTGGTCCGGGTTGTTTGTAAAACTAACCTGGACATTGCCCCGGATTGTCGGGAGTTTGATTTCGGCATGTTCGAGCTTTGAGGGTTGGGGTTTGATTCTGATCTTTTTGAATCCCGGCTCAAGAGGTTCTATCCCCATCAGCTTGCGCGGAATCAGGTTTGCAGGAGCTGCTCCCCATGCATGGCTCCAGTCCTGGTTGGGTTTATATTTATTGTCCCATGCTTCCATTGTAATGGTGGAGCCGGCACGGATCATATTGTACCAGCTTCGTTCACCTGTGGAAGTAAGTAGCTGCAGCCCATATCCGGCATCATGAGCGTTATATATGCCATCGAGAAGGAACTGGGATCCATATACACTGCAAGCCATCCCTCGTGAGCGGATAAATTCCAACACACTATTGATATGTTTTTCGGAAATCAATCCGAACGCAAGAGGAAACATGTTCGCGTGAAGTGACACGTGATCAGTGCCGATGCCGTCGATATACACACCTCTCTTTTTATCAAAAAGACGTTCATTGAATGATTGTTTAAGTTGTTTAGCCCGTTCGCTGTAAAACTTTTGATCACTTGCTTTTCCCAACACTTCGGCAATACGTGCCATTAGTGTTAATGCCTTGTAGTGGAATGAATTAACCACTGTGTTGATATCGGTAAAGACAAATCCGTCGGTTTCTCCTCCTTCTTCCTTTTCCAGACCTAAAATCCCGGTATGCGGCCAGTCAACAATATCACGCAATTGTCCTTTGAAGTGTATTGATTCCAATACTTCAGGTGTTACCTTTCCGGTACGAGTACTTATGAAGCCCTCTTCGTCTGCAAGCATGGTTAATGTTTTGGCTTTTAGATCTTCATAATAATACTCTATGGATTGTCTGTTTCCGGTAAACATAAAATCTTCCCATGCCATAAGAACGGATTGAAGTATCCATTCCGTTGGCCAGGTTGGCTTTCTAATCAGATATTCGTGTGTATATCTTGCCATGCTGTATTCGCGGGCCACACAGTAATGCGACAATTGGTTTATCAGAGCATCAGCCTCATAGGGGATTCTTTCCCGATCCCCATCAATATATACACCCAGAAATGATGTGGCTTTTATGGAATATTTACTAATATCCCATATCTTATTCAATATACTATCTGAACTGTGAAAGTATGAGTCGTGCTCGTTAAAGGGATAGAAAGCTGTTTCCCTTATCACGTCTTTTTCCTCCATGGCGTGGTTATAGTTCTCAATCTCACAGTAACGAAAGGGAGTAACCTCACCAATATATTCGGGAATCAGCACTGCTTGAGATCCGGTATTTCGTTTGTCGGGACCAATAGCAATCACATAGGTATTCCACCCTTGTTGAGGCTTCACCTTATAATTTGAATAACGTAGAGAACCTCCTGGAGATCGGTCTATCCTGCCGTTTTTCATCGACTCTCCTAAATGAATATGTACACTGTCGGTGCCGGTTTTGGAGAATAGGTTGACTCGCAATCTCCCGAAAGATGCTTTCCCGAAGTCTGCAAAATAGCAGTTTTCATCCACCATTACAAGTCGGGTAGGATAATCATCCTTTTTTTGGATGGGATATCTGTCTGTGAAATAATTTGTGAGAGATTCGGCTGTCTTGAAACATGCAATGTAGGAAAAAGCAGACTCCCGATCGTGATTATCCCACGTCTTTGCCTTCCAGTAATAGATTGTGCCTGGACTAAGTTGTTTCCCCTTGTAAGGAATATTAATTGACTGTGCGCTGTTTATTTTACCTGTATCCCACAGATCTGCGGAATCACGCGCCAATAACTCTTTGTCGGATGCAACAAGTATCCGGTAGGAATTTTGTTTCGTGTTGTTTGTCCCGGAGGAGACTATCCACCCGAAGACAGGGTGAGAGGTCCTTATTTCGGTAAATTGGTAATTTTCTTTTTGTGTTATGGCATCACCAAGTATTGTTGATACGGGGTATCCGTTTAAATATACTTGTTCCGGATGTGCCAGCAAATTAACTGTTAAGCCGTATGGAGATGATTCCTCTTGGCCGCTGACTTGCAAACAAACCGATAAAAATACAATGAATAATAAAATATTTTTTCTGATGTACATGAAATTTCTATTTTACTCTTCCTGAATTTCTGTATTCCAGAGGAGTGGAGCCGACTCTTTTCTTGAAGAAAGATAAAAAATATTCATAAGAACTGAAGTTCAACTCATAAGAGATCTCTTTTATTGAAAAGTCGGTTTCTGTCAATAACTCCTTGGCCTTTTTTAATTTTAACTCCTGAAAGTATTGCGCCGGAGCATATCCGGTGTATTCTTTAAAAGCTTTTCTGAACAGAGAGTAGCTTATTCCCAGATTATTGGCGATGCCTTTGATATCTATATTTTTATGAATATTTTCGAGCATTATTACCTTTGCCCGTTCTATCTTTTGGGCTTTATCCTTTGTTTCGAAGTTTTTGTTTTGAGCTAACGACAGTATAGTCCCTAAAATATTGAAAGCAATACCAGCCAAATTTTGCTGAGCTGCCGTTTTATCTTCTTTTGCCACTTTTATGGCAGTCGAGAACAGGTTTACAAGATCTTCATTAACACCAACATCGAGAACTTGATTTGAGGGTGATATGAACCCATTCTCAACTATATTATCGATAATTCTGCCTTCAAAGCCGATATAATACTCATTCCATCCGGTATCTTTCAAAGGACAATAGGTATGCCATTGCCCAGGAAACAGAATAATAGCCTGTCCTTTGGTTATATTGACTTTTTTTGTGGCCTCTGAATTAAATGTGCCTTTGCCTTTGCTGATGTAAACAATCTGATATTCAGATAAAATGCGCCCTTTGTCGGGACTGAAATAGTAGCTTTTGGGGTGATCTGTGGATGGATACTGTGTGTGTGGAGCTATCGGTTGAAAACCAACGGTATTGATCGTAAGCCCGAATTTTTTGTCCCTTTCGCTGACCAACAGGTATTTAAAGTCGATACCGAAATCATTATATCTCATGGACTTTCTGTTTAAGTTTGCATAAATTATTGTTTAAGTGAGTAAATATACTAAAATTATTAAAACAAACCATAATGCAGCAGACTTCACTTATGATATTTTCAGTCAAAGCCGCATTATGTACATTCTATAAACCCAAGGAGGATAAAAAACACTTCAAATGAATAACATTTAAAATAAATTTGGTATCACCAGAGAAAGGATCAATATCGCCATGCCCAAAGCTAAAAAAGTGATGGCTTTTTTTCCTGCTCCTTTCCACTCCTTCAGGATAATGCCCCAGACATTGCTGAAAACCACGTTCAACGACATAAGGATACTCCATGAAAAGGCCATCATTACACCATTGGGTTCGAAGAAACTTTGTCCCATCCCCAAACCGAAAAATTGGGAGTACCAAAGTAACCCCGCCAATGCACAAAACAGAAAATTGTTTACCAAAACATTTGTTGATGAACGTTTTATTTCTCCTCCGGTTTTGTTTTTCCGGTTCATATAGAGGCAATAGATGAGATTGGTTATAAATCCACCGAGAGTGACCAATAAAGTAACCGGGTTCTGTGCAAACAGCTGCCTTGCTCCCGCAGCAATGGATGCCTCTTTTACGGGTATTCCGGCGCTTAAACCCAAGCTGAAACAGGCACTCATTATACCAGATAGCAATGCTATGAGAAGTCCTTTCTTCAGTGCAAAATCTTTGATCGCTTTCTTTCGTTCTTCTTCCGGCATATTTTTAGAACGTAAACTTCCTGCATAGCCTACCAACGCAATACCTGCCAATGTAACGGCAACAGCCAGCAGCAAGATCAATCCCTTTGGAGAGAGTAGGTCGGTTCCTGTCAATAATGCCGGTATTAGGGTTCCGAAAGCGGCACAAGTGCCCAGTGCAACCGATTGTCCGAGTGCGATTCCCAGATAGCGCATGCTCAACCCGAAAGTCAATCCTCCGATTCCCCATAGCATGCCATATCCGATTGTCTGCCACGATGCAGCCGGATTGGAGGTGTATATTTCAATCAATTCGGGCAGAGAGTTGGCAATGATTGCTCCCAAAAAAGGAAAAATCAACCATGCAAAAACTCCCTGTGTTAACCAGAAGTTTTCCCAGGACCACTCCTTGATCTTATTGATGGGGACGTATGAGCTTGATTGGCCCATACTTCCCACAGCAATAATCAGTAAACCCAAAATTATATTCATTGTTTAATTTCTTTTAGATGTTACCTGATTTTCATACTCTTGAATCTCTTTGATGTATGCATCACTTACCGGAACATCCTGTTGCAGGCAATAATAGTTATATACTGCACTCCATGGCATCGACTTCAGTTCTTCAAACCAGGCCAAACGTTCAAAATTCTTATTCCGGGTTTCCAGTTCGACTAATTTTGGGGTCGGTTCAAGAAGCGCTTGCAACATGGCTTTCTGTGTAGAGCGGATCCCTGCTACGTATGCACCTATACGATTGATAGATGCATCGAAATAGTCGAGTCCAACGTGAACACGGTTGATATGCCCTGAACGAACAATCTCTTGAGATAAAGCCAGCAGCTCATCGCTTAGAATAACCACGTGATCACTGTCCCACCGTTCAGGACGACTTACATGCAGATTTAGTTCGGGAACAAAGAGCAGCATGGAAGATATTTTATCTGAGATCACCTCGGTCGGGTGGAAGTGTCCGGCATCCAGAGTCAGCATCATGTTGTTTTTAACAGCATAGCCCATATAGAATTCGTGTGAACCCACTACATAACTCTCGCTTCCAATGCCAAAGAGCTTGCACTCGATACAATCTTTCAGATAATCGGTGCTGATTTTTTCTGCTAAAACTTCATCAAGCGACTCCTGTAAAAGTCTTCTGTGTTCGTAGCGGGAAACAGTTTTATCTTTTTCTCCGTCCGGAATCCATATATTATGAATACAGGGATCACCCTGCTGACGTCCTATCTCCGCTGCAATTTTTCTACACCGGCGTAAATGTTCTTTCCAGAATCCCCTGATCTCAGGATCAAAATCTGAAAGAGTATAACCGCTATTTGATTTCTTGTGTGAAAAAAAAGTTGAGTTAAAGTCCAGCTTTACTCCTTTTTCTTTTGCCCAATCTATCCAGCTCTGAAAATGCTTTGGTTCAATCTTATCGCGATCAACAAATTCGTTGCCAAAATCACCATATGTAGCGTGTAGGCTTATTCTGTGTTTTCCCGGGATAAGTGAAAGCACTTTTTCGAGGTCACTCCTTAACTCACTTATAGTGCGCGCTTTTCCCGGATAGTTGCCGGTAGTCTGGATACCCCCGGTCAATTCCCCGCCTGGATTTTCAAACCCCGATACATCATCAGCCTGCCAGCAATGTATCGAAATTGATTGATTGTTTAACTTTTCGATGGCATTATCAATATCCACTCCCAATGATGCATATTGTGCCTTGGCATCCTCATATGCTTTTCTGATCTGTTCTCCTTGCATGATTATTTGACATTAAATAAAATCGTTCATATCTCCTTATGAACTTTCGTATGTGTAATTATGACAACTATAATGCACAAGCAATGTGTTATACTTACTTGTATATATTGGTAACTAATACTGGTGAAACTTAAATCTCTTTATATACATTCAGATAGCTTTGATAGCTTTCATTCCATAATTCTGCCTCTGAGGGTTCAAATACTTCAAGATCTGAAGAGTTGCTGACTATGCGCCGTATCTCAGTTTTATTTTTAACCAGTCCCGCTGCCTTAGCCTGCATAAGAATGTTCCCGATAGCTGTTGCCTCCGATGGGCCAGCAACTACCGGCTTATTTATGGCATTGGCAGTAAATGAATTAAGCATGTTGTTTTTTGAGCCACCGCCAATAATATGTAGCTTCTCTATAGGGAAATTGGCCAACTCCTCAAGATTCTGTAACACCTGTTTATACCTGAATGCCAGGCTTTCGTATATGCAGCGTGCAATCTCCCCCATGGATGCCGGTACATATTGACCGGTTTGCCTGCAATACTCCTGAATAGATTCCACCATAGATGATGGGCTTGTGAAACAAGGTGAATCTGGATTGATAAAGCATTTGAAAGGTGTAGACTGTTTTGCTGCATTAACAATTTCTGGATAGGTAACAGGATCTTCTTTTTCCCATTCCTTTTTACACTGTTCAATCAACCACATGCCACAAATATTCTTTAGTAGGCGGATTGAACCGTCGGCACCTCCTTCGTTCGTGAAATTAAGTGCATAGGTCTCTTTGTTGATAACCGGTTTTTCAGATTCAATACCCATTAACGACCAGGTGCCTGAACTTAAATAGGCAAAGTGCTTATTATCTGCCGGGACAGCCAGTACTGCTGAAGCGGTATCGTGACCGGCAACAGCAATGACCGAGATATTCTGCAGCCCGGTTAAACGCTGTACAGATGATGATATCTTTCCAATCTCTGTTCCTGAGAAAACGACAGGAGCAAACCGATCTTTGGATAGTTTTACTGCTTCAAGCAGTGAAGTGTCGAATTCTTTGGAGTAGGGGTTTACCATTTGCGAAGTGGAAGCAATTGTGTATTCCGTCACCATTTCTCCTGTTAACAGATAGGACAATGCATCAGGCATAAATAGTATCTTGTCAATAACAGGGTAAATTGAAGAATTTTGTCTCAGTTGGGTGTCTAATTGAAAGAGAGTATTAAAGTCCATAATTTGTATCCCCGTCTTTCTGTACACCTCTTCTTTTGGTATTTTTGAGAAAAAATGTTCCGGTGCTCCAAAAGTATGATTGTCGCGGTAGCTGTAAGGCATCCGTAACGGCTCTCCATCCTTTCCGAAACAAACGAAATCTACTCCCCAAGTGTCGATACCAAGAGACATAATTGGTAAATGCTCAGATTCAACCTCTTGCAGCGATGTTATAATTTGTTGATACTGATGGAGAAGATCCCAATGCAAACGGCCATTCATTTCGATTATCGGATTGGGAAAACGCCTGATCTCCTTCAATTGCAGACTTTCATCCTGAATAGTTCCCAATATGGCTCTTCCGCTGCTGGCGCCAATGTCTATGGCTAAAAAAGATGTTAACTTTCCTCTGTTCATTTCGAGGTTAAATATGAAATTATTTAAATTTATTTTCACAAAAATACAGTTAACACATAATTTTCACAATAAAAAAATGATTTATTAACTGCGTTTTTTGATATTGTTTTAAAAACAAATCTGGCCAACACTATCAATAACTGTTTTAATAAGTATTACAGAAATAATATCAAAATTTATAGTATAAAAATCAATTATTAGAACGGTATCAAAGACAATTTAGATACATTTGTAAATCGTAATCAATAATAATTATTGAAAAACTGTTATATAATATATTGTCGCGAAAAACAAGCAAATTGCTATTTTTTGTAATTTTTATAGATTATAACTATCTTTGCGTCAGCATATCCCAGCATAGTATTTTTTGTAAAAGATAATCATTTATAAATGGCAACATTGATAATCATGCCCAGGCAGGGTCAATCTGTAGAAAGCTGTATCATAACAGAAATAAAAAAGAAAAAGGGTGATTCCGTTGAAAAGGGAGACATTTTGTTTTCCTACGAAACTGATAAAGCCAGCTTTGAAGAGTCGTCACCTGTCGATGGATTTGTGTTGGCCTGTTTTTACGGCGAGGGCGACGAGGTGCCCGTATTGGATAATATGATGGTTATCGGCGATTCAGGAGAAGATATATCCTCATTGCTTGCCGAAAGCCCGGCAGCGAGTTTAGATAATGAAACAGCTTCTCCCTATGGAGATATCGTTTCATCCGGATCAGCATCAGCCGGCCTTGCCATAGAGGCAGGTGATACCTTTCATTCCGCTCCTGGTTTAACCATGGAATCACCGTTGCAAGAGCCCCTTGTAAGTCCGGCAGGTGCTCATCGGGTAGAGCGGCATTACGTCACACCGCGAGCAGGAAAGCTCGCAGAACGTCATTCACTTGATGCATCCGTTCTTCAGGGTAGCGGTCCCGGTGGCCGTGTGATGGAACGTGATGTGGAGTCAGCACTGGAGAAACGCCCGAAGATGACCGCCCTTGCCAGGGAGGTGTCCTGGGAGCAGCAGGTACTTACCCCACTTTCTCCGGGTAGCGGCCTTGGCGGCAGAGTGCGTGCCTCCGATCTAAGTGCGCCGGTTGATACCCCCTACGGGGTAGATTACGAAGATAGGAAGATCTCTAATATGCGCAAGCTTATTGCCCGCTCGATGCATTCTTCGCTGCAGAACTCGGCACAGCTGACACACCATCTTGGAGCCGATGCAAGGCGTATCCTGTCTCTGCGCAAAAGAGCCAAGGCCGCCCATGAAGAAGGTCTTCTGGAAGAAAACATAACCCTGAACGACATGGTCTGCTTCGCGGTTATCAAAGCCCTGAAAAAATTCCCCAATGTGAACAGTCATTTTCTGGGAGAAAAGATTCGTTATTTCAATAAAATTCACCTCGGCCTTGCCGTTGATACCGACCGTGGTTTGATGGTGCCTGTCGTGCGCAATGCTGATGACCTGTCCCTCCCCGGCCTCTCTTTACAGCTTAAAGAGGTTGCTTCGGCCTGTCGTGGAGGTAGTGTGAATCCCGATATTCTCGCTTCCGAGTCAGGCACCTTCACCGTGTCCAACCTGGGTAACTACGGGGTAGAGATGTTTACACCGGTTATCAACCTGCCTCAGTCCGCCATTCTTGGAGTCAATACCATCGTCCCCCGTCCTAAAGATATGGGTGACGGCGTTTATGCCTTTGTCCCCTATATTGGCCTGAGCCTTACCTACGACCATCGCTCGCTTGATGGCGGTGAAGCCACCCGCTTCCTTAAGCAGATAGCTACGGAGATTGAGAATCTTGAAATTGATGTGCTGGCTTGAGAATTCGGTGATTAGCTGATTCGCTGATTTGAAGATTTGAGAATTCGATGTTAACATGTTTATATTTTAGTCGGTTTGATGCTCAATGTTTGAGGTTGATGTTTGAGGTTGATTTATTCTGAACTAGTGACCAGGGGCCAACGGCTCAATGAAATAGGCCGCTGAAAACTTGAAACCAAACAACTGAAGAGAAAAATATTTTCAACTATGATAGATTTACTGATTATTGGGGGAGGCCCGGCCGGTTATGTAGCGGCCGAAAGAGCCGGTGAAAAGGGACTAAAGGTAGTACTTTTCGAGAAAAAAGCTATAGGCGGGGTGTGCTTAAACGAGGGATGTATCCCTACCAAGACATTACTCTATAGTGCAAAGCTATACGAGAATGCATTGCATGGGGACAAGTATGGAGTCTTCGGAGATAACATCCGTTTCGACTATCAGAAGATGGTCTCCCGTAAAAAGAAGGTGGTTCGCAAATTAGTTCTAGGCGTTGAGAACAAGATGAAATTGAACCATGTTGCCGTGGTAAAGGGTGAAGCCTTTATCAAAGGGCGTTCATCATCCGGTATTGAAGTAACCTGTAACGGAGAAAGTTACATGGGTAGAAACCTTCTTGTCTGCACCGGTTCAGAGTCAGCCGTTCCTCCCATCCCCGGGTTAAGGGAGGCGGGAGATACCGTGTTGACCAACCGGGAGATACTGGAGTTGACCGAGCGCCCCGAATCGCTTGTGGTCATCGGTGGCGGGGTTATCGGTATGGAGTTCGCCAGTTTCTACAACAGCCTGGGTACAAAAGTTACCGTTATAGAGATGCTTCCTGAGATCCTGGGAGGCCTCGATTTCGAGATTTCTGCGATGCTGCGTAGCATCTACGCGAAAAAAGGAATTGACTTCCATCTCAATGCCAAAGTGGTTCAGGTTGAAGGCAACAGTGTTGTTTTCGATAAAGATGGCGAAACCCATCATGTGGAAGGGGAAAGAATACTCCTAAGCGTTGGGCGACGCCCGGTAACTCAAGGTTTTGGTCTGGAAAACCTGGGATTAGAGTTATTGCGTGGTGGTATCAAGGTAGATGAGAAGATGCGTACCAATGTACCCGGCGTGTATGCCGCGGGCGATGTTACGGGCTTTTCGTTACTTGCCCATACTGCAAGCCGCGAAGGAGAGGTTGTTGTCAACAACCTTACCGGCAGGAACGATATCATGCGCTACAATGCCATCCCCGGTGTGGTCTATACAAATCCTGAAGTAGCTGGAGTGGGGGAGACAGAGGAGTCCGCCCGGTCCAGAAATATTGCTTATAGGGTTGCAAAACTCCAGATGACATATTCCGGTCGTTTTGTAGCTGAGAACGAGGGTGGCAACGGAATTTGCAAAGTGCTTGTGGGAGAGAAGCATGGCGAGGTTATCGGGGTTCACATGTTGGGAAACCCCAGCAGTGAGATCATCTACGGCGCCTGCCTTGCAATAGAACAGGAGATGACCCTTAAAGAGATGCAGGAGGTCGTTTTCCCACATCCCACGGTCAGCGAGATCTTCAAAGAGGTCGTTTTTTCGTTTTAAATTGATACTATTTTCTGAAAAGTCTTTTTCATTACAGGCGAACCAAAATAGACTGTCCCTTCTTGCGGTCTTGACCCCTCTGGTGAAACAACAGTTATCTGATATGTTGTTTGAGTAAGTTGATCACTTATCATTTAGCTTCCGGATCGATAACGGGCCAGCCAGATGATTCGGTCCTGGGGAAACAATCAGAAATGAGCAAACAGGGTAACTGCTGAAATCAATCAGTCAAACAAACAAATAACGAGTCCACTTTAATAAGCCGTTTTGTAAAAAATAGTATTTTATTTTCAAGTGATTATGATGTGAAATCTTCTAATTTGAGACTTCTTCTAGCAGACTCAACAACTAAAAAATAAGAATATAATGCCAAAAGTACAACCCATTGATCCTTCTGAAGTCCGCAAGGCCGGCTTCGTGGAGTTTCAACCTATTGCGGTTAATCAGTATCAAAAAACCGTTAAGGATGAGTTAGCCAATTTCACACCAGGCGAGTTCATGTCAATTTACCATGACATGGTTTTGATTCGTGAGTTCGAGACCATGTTGAACCTGATAAAAACCAAGGGAGAATACAACGGTACTCAGTACAACCATCCTGGTCCGGCTCATCTGTCCGTGGGGCAGGAGTCCGCAGCCGTGGGTATGGCATGGACACTGGGAGTGGATGATTTTATTTTCGGCAGCCACCGCTCTCATGGCGAAATCCTTGCCAAGGGTATGTCAGCAATTCATAAGCTTACTGACTCGGAACTGATGAAAATCATGAAGGAGTTTTTCGGCGGTTCCGTTCTGAAAATCGTTGAGAAGGATTTCAACGGGACAACCAGGGAACTTGCGCGCCGCTTTCTGGTCTATGGTACCCTTGCCGAGATCTTTGCGCGGGAAACTGGTTTCAACAAGGGCCTTGGCGGCTCTATGCATGCCTTCTTCACACCATTCGGTGTCTATCCTAACAATGCTATCGTGGGTGGCTCCGGAGATATTGCCGTTGGTGCGGCACTCTACAAGAAGGTGAACCGCAAGCCGGGACTTGTTGTAGCCAATATCGGCGATGCATCTCTTGCGTGCGGCCCTGTCTGGGAAGGCATCACCTTTGCCGCAATGGACCAGTTCCGTGAGCTTTGGGAAGGAGATATGAATGGTGGCCTGCCGGTGATCATCAACATCATGAACAACCAGTATGGTATGGGAGGGCAGACCGATGGTGAGACTATGGGTTACGGCATTGCTGCCCGCGTGGGCGCCGGGGTGAATCCCGATCAGATGCACGCCGAACGTGTTGATGGTTACAACCCGTTGGCGGTAATCGACGCCTATAAGCGTAAACGTAAGGTAATAGAGGATAAGAGAGGGCCCGTACTGCTTGACGTGCTGACCTACCGCTTCAGTGGCCACTCCCCGTCCGATGCTTCCTCATACCGTACCAAAGAAGAGGTTGAAGCGTGGGAGTCCCATGATTGCATCCTCAGCTACGGTCGCCAGCTTATTGATGCAGGTTTGGCCTCTCAATCTGATCTTGATTCAATCCGTGTTGATATAGAAGGGCTGATGAACGGCATGTTCCTTAAAGCGATTGATGATGAAATCTCTCCAAGGATGGAGAATGCTGAAATTATTGGCGATATGATGTTCTCGAACGGTTCTGTTGATTCTTTCTCGGATGCAAAGCCAGAAGTGTTGCTGCCGATGGAGGAGAACCCGAGGGTGAAGAAGATCTCTAATAAAGAGCGTTTTGCCTTCGACTCAGAGGGGAAGCCATTCAGCAAGATGAAGCAGTTCCAGCTTCGTGACGGGATCTTCGAAGCGATAATCGACCGTTTCTATAAAGATGCATCGCTTATTGCTTACGGAGAGGAGAACCGCGACTGGGGAGGTGCTTTTGGTGTTTACGGTGGGCTCACCGAGTCTCTTCCCTATCACCGTCTTTTCAACTCGCCCATCTCCGAGGCATCTATCGTAGGTACCGCCATCGGCTATGCGATGTGCGGTGGTCGTGTAATCCCGGAGATTATGTATTGCGATTTCATTGGGCGTGCGGGTGATGAGATCTTCAACCAGCTTCCCAAGTGGCAGGCAATGAGCGGCAACGTTTTAAAGATGCCTGTTGTGGTACGTGTCTCGGTCGGTTCTAAATACGGTGCTCAGCACTCACAGGACTGGACCTCGCTTGTAGCGCATATTCCGGGCATCAAGGTTTGTTTCCCCGTGACGCCTTACGATGCCAAGGGACTTATGAACGCTGCGCTTCAGGGAACCGACCCGGTGATCTTCTTCGAGAGCCAGCGTATTTATGATATCGGAGAACAGTTTCATGAAGGGGGTGTTCCTGAGGGATATTACGAACTGCCTATCGGTGATCCGGATGTAAAGAAAGAAGGCAAAGACATTACTTTCCTTACTGTCGGCCATACGCTTTACCCCGCTTTGAAGGCGGCAGAGATACTGGAAGAGAAGTACGGGATGAGTGCCGAAGTGATTGATGCCCGCTCGCTGGTTCCTTTCAATTACGAGCACGTGATAGCATCGGTTAAGAAGACAGGTAAAATCATCGTAGCCGGTGATGCTACCACCCGAGGTTCGTTCCTGAACGATCTGGCAAGCAATATCGGGCAGCTGGCTTTCGACTGGCTGGATGCCCCTGTCTGTGTGCTGGGTTCGCGTAACTGGATAACCCCGGCACATGAACTTGAAAGTGCTTTTTTCCCCCAGCCGGGATGGTTTATCGATATTATTCATGAGCGGATACAGCCTTTCGCAGGTTATGTTGCAGGGCAAAACTTCACCAACGGGGAGATTATCAGAAGGGCGAAAAAAGGTGTTTAAGCTGAGAAATTAAAATTAATGCAATAGACTATTTATGGCCGCTTATAATGATTTATCCGCTATGAACTTTGTAAATGTAAACGTACATCTGCACACTCCTTACTCGTTTAGTGCCTTCAGCGATATAGACGATGCGCTGGATAGAGCAGTCGCAGAGAATGTGAAGGTGGTAGGTATCAACGATTTTTACACTACCGAAGGTTACGAAGAGTGGGCGGATGGTTGCCGCAAACGCGGACTTTATCCCCTATTCGGCATTGAGTTTATTAGCCTGAACGAAGAAGATCAAAAAGCAGGTTTGCGGGTGAATGATCCCGGGAATCCTGGGCGGACGTATGTCAGCGGGAAAGGCTTGGCGTGTCCGTTTCGTTTGACTGAGCCATTTGCATCGCAGTTGGCTGATGTTCGCACTAAAGCCAACAAGCAGGTGGAAGCGATGTGTGAAAAATTGAACGGAATTCTTACCGGTAAAAATGCCGGATTTATACTCGATATAGATTGGATTAAAGATAATCTTACTAAGGGTTCTGTTCGTGAACGTCATCTGGCGAAGGCCTTGCGTTTGAAAGTTTACGAAAACTGCAGTGGTAACCCAACGAGTATAAAGAACCTGCTAAAAGAGATTTTCGATGGGAAAGAGCTGAAATCGACAACCGAAAATCTTGCAGGTGTAGAGAATGAGATCCGTGCTAATCTTTTGAAATCTGGCGGCTTGGCTTTTGTTCCCGAGACTGCAGAGGCTTTTCTTCCGATGCAGACGGTTTGCAAAATCATTCTTGAGGCAGGGGGAATACCTACATATCCTTTTTTAGCGGATGATGCTCAGGGAAATTATACAGATTTTGAGCGCGACTTGGAACATGTAGCAGAACAACTGACCGAGCGTGGGTTTCATTCCGTGGAATTTATTACCACCCGAAACGATATGAACTTGCTGGAGAACTATGCTTCGTACCTTCACGACCAGGGTTTTATCGTAACCCTGGGCAGTGAACACAATTCTCCGTCAATGGAACCCATTGAACTTTTTGCCCGCAACCAGACTCCATTATCGGATAAATTGATACGGATAAACTACGAAGGGGCGTGTGTTATTGCAGCTCATCAGCATTTGGTTACCCAGGGGCTGAGTGGTTATGTGGATGAACAGGGAAACGCTGACCGCTCGAAAAGAGGTGAATTCGTGAAATTGGGAGATGAGTTAATAAGAAACAGAGTCGGAAAACAATAAAGATGAAAGAAATTCAGGATTTAATATCTATTTCGCAGTTCTATGGCAAAGATAGCCGTTTTGTGATCGCCGGAGGTGGAAATACCTCGT
>NZ_DIQL01000025.1:0-13200 GCF_002427225.1 Proteiniphilum sp. UBA5463
GCAGATTATGTCCACTCAAAGGGACTGAAATTTGGAATTTATTCGTGTGCCGGAACAAAAACGTGTCAAAATCGGCCCGGGAGCAATGGGTATGAGATAATTGATGCCAATACCTATGCTGAATGGGGCGTTGATTATTTAAAGTATGATTGGTGCAATTCCGAAGGTATCGACCCACATAAAGCATATATCGATATGAGTAAAGCCCTTGCAGATACAGGCAGGCCAATAGTTTTCAGCATGTGTGAATGGGGCAACAGCCGTCCCTGGAGTTGGGCGCAAAATGTGGGTCATTTATGGCGTACAACAAACGATATTTTGGATTGCTGGGATTGCAGGCGAGAATGGGGAGGTATGGGCTGGACAATCATCCTTGACTCACAGGTAGGTTTGGAAAAATATGCCGGCCCGGGACATTGGAATGATCCTGATATGCTTGAAGTGGGAAACGGGAAAATGAGCTATAATGAATATGTAGCACACTTCAGCTTTTGGTGTTTGCTTGCTGCACCCTTAATGGCAGGAAATGATCTTCGCAAAATGGATGCTAATATAAAAGAGATTCTTCTGAATAAAGATGCCATTGCCATCAATCAGGATACTGCAGGGATTCAGGGGAAAAAAGTATATGATGAAGGAGACTTTGAAATATGGCAAAAAGAACTCGATAACGATGATATTGCCGTGATATATTTTAACAGGAATCAACGCTCCTTCACCTTTCCCACTCTCTGGGAAGAGATTGGCATTGCTGGTGATATGAGCGTATATGATATTTGGAAACATGAGAATATCGGTGAGGTTAATCAGTTAAAGAATCTTGAGATAGAGGGACACTCCGTTAAATTCTTTCGGTTATCCGGTTCGGCAAAATGATGAATCTCTTAATATAATAAACTCGATAACAGAGATATGATTCTATGAAGATACAATACATATGTCTCATCCTGATTATGCTTATTGGTTTATCAGACCTGGGTTTTTTACAGGGACAAAACACAATAATTCAGGAACAAAACTTAACGGGAGAAGAATATTTAAAAGATACCAAGCCTCTGGAACTGGAAAGTATCGAAGTGCTCCGTTCCGAAATGATTGGAGGGATGTTCAGCTATTTTTCCAAGGTGTTAGAATCGGGCAGTCTGAATAAAAATCAATATTGGAACCAAAATTATTCTTCTACACATGAGTATGAAGCATCAATTGCCTCCAACAGGGAAAGGTTTAAAAAAATTACCAGGATAGTAGATGGGCGTTTACCATTTGACGGGTTAGTTCTATTGGAAAGCACAGCTCATAAAGCACTGGTAGCACAAACAGACAACTATTCGGTTTATCGCGTAAAATGGCCAGTCTTGGAGGGTGTTACAGGTACAGGTTTGTGGATTGAACCTCACAAAAACGTTCAGGCACAGATAGTGGTTATACCTGATGCAGATCAGTCGCCCGAAATGTTGATGGGGTTAAATCCCGGAATCCCGGATGAATCCTTGCTTGCACCGCGACTGGCGAATGCCGGTTGCAGACTGATTATACCGCTGATAATCGACAGGGACGATACTTGGTCGGGAAACCCTGAGGTAGTCATGACAAACCAGCCTCACAGGGAGTTTATTTATCGGCGTGCTTATCAGGTAGGAAGGCATATCATCGGATATGAAGTTCAGAAAGTGCTGGCGGCTGTTGATTGGTTCAAACAGCAGGCACCCGAACTACCCGTAGGCGTAGCCGGATATGGTGAAGGAGGGCTATTGGCATTTTACAGTGGCGCCGCAGACACCCGTATTGACGGTGTGTTGGTAAGCGGTTATTTTCAAGAGCGAGAAAAAGTATGGGAAGAACCTTTATACAGAAATGTGTGGGGTTTACTGGAAGAATTCGGAGATGCGGAAATTGCCGGCCTGATAGCTCCCAGGTTATTGGTGGTAGAGGCCTGTCAAGGTCCTGAAGTGAAAGGCCCTCCCAACGCCGTCGGCGGTCGAAAAGAGGTTGCAGCTCCGGGTCGTTTAACCACACCTCCATTAAACTCGGTACTTAATGAAGCTCACCAGGCAGAAGAACTATTTCGCAAATTGGGAATACCTTCAAAATTTCAATTGATAGTAAATGATAAAGGAAGGGGAATTCCTGGCTCAATGGCTGCTACAGAAAAATTATTTACCGGCCTCGGAGTCAATGCAGAGATATCAACCGGACCGAATCAACGCCCTATTCGTTTAACCACAGGTTTCAATTTCGATACTCGAATGCAGCAACAATTTTATGAGTTGATGAATCACATTGAATTGCTTGTAAAGAAGAGTCCAAAACAGCGGGAAAAATTCTGGAGCAAGGCAGACCCTTCGTCAGTGGAAAAATGGGAAGAATCAACTGAGTTTTACAGAGATTATTTCTGGAAAGAAATTATCGGAAAAATGCCTTCACCTGATCAGCCATTTAACCCCCAATCTAAACTGATATACGAAAATTCCAAGTGGAAAGGCTACCTGATAAAGCTGGATGTTTGGGAAGGGATACCCGCGGGTGGAATCATGTTGATCCCGAATAACCTGAAACAGGGAGAACAGTATCCTCTCGTGGTACTTCAGCATGGTCTGGGTGGACGTGCCGAATCTTATGTAAATTCTGAAAGGGACTCATTCGGATCTAAATTGATCGATATGGGCTACATTGTATATGCCCCACAGAATCCTTACGGTTTGGAAAATTTCAGAATATTTCAGCGAATGGCCAATCCTTTGAAACAATCGATCTTTTCAGTCACTATCGGTCAACACGACCAGACGTTACAATGGTTAAAAACGTTGCCTTTCGTAGACGAAGATCGTATCGGGTTTTATGGATTATCTTATGGAGGAAAAAGCGCCGTCCGGATACCGGCTGTTCTAAAAGATTATAAAGTAGTAGTTTGCTCAGGAGATTTTAATGAATGGGTATGGAAGACTACCTCATTGGATTTTCCTGCCAGCTATATGTTCGTGGGGGAATATGAGGTGTTTGAGTTTAACCTTGGGAACAGGGTAAATTACGCGGAAATGGCAGGGTTGATTGCCCCAAGAGCGTTTATGGTTGAACGGGGGCACTGGGACCCGGTTGCACCCGATGAGTGGGTTGCTTACGAATATGCCAAAGTCAGAAGGCTGTATACACAATTAGGTATCGGGGAGTGTACTGATATCGAATTCTTCGACGGAGGACACAAGATTAACGGAGTGAAAACCTTAGAGTTCCTTGAAAAACACCTTAAGAAAATAGCAGAATAAATGATTATCATTACTTCCGCACACAAAAATAGAAAAAATGAGGAAAAGAATAATTTTAAAAAAAACGGCAGTGCCGGTTATACTTATAGCGCTTATCTTGAGCGCAGTAGGATGCACTAACAACAGTAGAGCAGAGGATAACGACATAGTTATTGAAAATAGTGAGTTAAAACTCATTTTAAGCAGTAACGGAACCGCGAAAAGCCTTATTCATAAACCAACCCAACAGGAATGCTT
The DNA here is from genome assembly GCF_002427225.1 of Proteiniphilum sp. UBA5463. Classification (NCBI taxonomy): domain Bacteria; kingdom Pseudomonadati; phylum Bacteroidota; class Bacteroidia; order Bacteroidales; family Dysgonomonadaceae; genus Proteiniphilum; species Proteiniphilum sp. UBA5463. The sequence continues at coordinate 3,501 of NZ_DIQL01000025.1, forward strand.
ATTAAGAGGGGCTAATCTGCCGGTCTTCTCAATCAGGCAGGAAAGGCCCTATGATAATGAGCATCAGCTGGCTTATCCGGCTATCAGCAAAGAGTTCTCTTCAGATACGATATACCAGGTGGATGATCAACTTGTCGTCGGTTTCGAGTTGATAGATTATCAAGCATATATTGATCTGAAAATAACGGATCACTATATTGGTTTTGCTCTTGAGAAGCTGGAATATCACATGGACGATATCGGCATAAAACGAAAGACTGAAATAGATGAATTCACACTCCTGCAAATTCCATTGAAAGAGAGAAGCAATTTTGGGGAGTGGCTGAACGTGATGTGGGACGAAAATGTGGCAGTAAATTTACTGGCTGCCAATCCCACAACTAAAATTGAATCAAAAACAAGAGACGGTTGTAAAGTTGTCCGTGCAGGAGGTGTTGCAGAAGTACAGATTGAAGGGATAGAAGCTGTACTGATTGCCACGGAAACTGCTGCACTTCTCGACCGTATCGACAGGGTCGAACGTGACTACGGCCTCCCTTTGGGGGTTGAAAGCAGGCGCTGCAAAGAATATAAAAATTCATATTATGAACTCAGAAATGTCACCACGCAAAATATAGATGAGCACATATCCTTTGCAAAGCAGGGAGGATTCAAGCAGATGGTGATTTATTATACTGATTTTGCTGCATCTATGGGGCATTTTCCGTGGAAATTCCAATATCCGGGAGGGATGAAGGATTTACAGGAAATTGTGAAAAAGATTGAGGATGCCGGCATGATCGCCGGACTCCATCTTCATTATAATAAAGCAGGGATAAACGATTCCTATGTTACTCCTATCCCGGATTCCCGGTTAAACGTACGGAACGTTTTCACACTGTCGAAAAATGTTAATAGGAGTGATACTGTTATCACTGTAGAAGAAAACCCGGACGGGACTACTTTGGAGGATGGAAGGCGTTATCTGAAGATTGGAAATGAATTGGTCAGTTATAAAGGCTACACGACTTCTCCACCCTATCAATTTACAGGATGTCAACGGGGTGCATTGCACACATCTCCCAACAATTTAGATGCCGGTTACATGCTTGGAATATTGGATGTAGACACATGGCCGGTTTTTGTACGGTTTAATCAGAGAACCGGCATTCAGGAAGAGGTAGCGGAAAGGCTTGCGAATATCTATGATCAGGCAGGATTTAAGTTCATATATTTCGATGGGGCAGAAGATGTTCCACCTCCCTATTGGTATAATGTCTCGAAAGCTCAACTGGACGTATATAAAGCGTTTAAAAATAAGCCCCTCTTTTCGGAAGGGGCATGTAAATCGCACTTCAGCTGGCATATTCTGACCCGTGGGAATGCTTTTGACATATTTCGTCCCGAAGTAATCAAAGAAGCCACACGGATTCATCCTGTAGCAGAAGCGAGACTGGTTTCAAATGATTTCACCGGTATTGATTTCGGTTGGGTCGGCTATGTGGCCCCGGATAAAAGTACGATAGGTATCCAACCTGACATGCTCGAGTATATCACCAGCCGTGCAGCCGGGTGGAACTCGATTATTTCACTTATTGGAAATCTTGATCAGTTGAAAGCTCACCCCAGAACGGGAGATAATCTGGAAGTGATCAGAAGGTGGGAGGAAGTACGAGAAAAAGATATCCTGACAGCCGAGCAAAAGAGAGAGCTCCGGGAGTCTGGGCAAGAACATATACTGCTGGTAAATGAAAATGGGGATTATGAACTTGTACCATACCAGCAAATAACTGATCTTGCTGATGGAAGTCAGGAAATTCGGGCATTTATATTTGAACGGAACAGTAAAATATGGGTCGTTTACTGGCATATCTCAGGAGAATCAAACATCCTGTTGCCGGTAAATTATGAGAACATAAAACTTTTTGAAGAATTAGGAAAAGAGATCCCGGTCGAAGAAAATGGCAACGGAATTAATTTACCCGTTGGAAACCGAAAATACGCGCAATTTGATCTGCCAAGGGAAAAAGTAATCGAGATATTCTCACAAGCAGTTTTACAATAAAAAATAATGAGAATTTATCAAACACTATTAAGAAGTTGAATTAATTAAAACAAAAAATTATGATTAAGGTAACATGTGGATTCACGATTCCGATAACCTTATATGGTTTGCCTCCAAGTGTAAATAATCTTTTAAAAGTGATGGGAGAGATAAGCGAAGCCGGGTTTGACACCATCGAAATGGAAATAGATGCCGGTGAGTGCCAAACTTATGCCGATAAATGGCAAACGATAATAGATCGTTCAAAGAGCCTGAAACTGGATGTTGTAAGTATCATGGCTGTTACCTACGAACTTTTTTCCTTTGATGAGGAAAAACGGCGAAATTCGTTGGAACGATTTTCCCAAATTTGTGAAATGACGGCTGCCATAGGAGCAAAAATGGTGACCAACTGCTTCTATCTCCCACCGGAAATGGTTCCCAAGGAAAGAACATCCCTCTATCACGGCGGGCCTGCCGATGCCGTTGCTATACCTGAAGGGTTTGTATGGGAAGAACTCAGGAATAATGTCATCGCCCAATTAAGAAAAGCATCAGGTATTGCCGAAAAGAATGGGCTGCAGTTTGCGATGGAGATGAGGGCGGGCGATTTTATTTCATCCGTCGATGGTGTTATCTCTATATTTAAAGATGTAGGCGTGGAGAATATCGGCATGGTATACGATGTTGCCCATGCAAACGCTATAGGAGAATATCTGGATTTAGGCATATATAAACTGAACAATTACCTCAAACTGGTTCATCTCTCCGATAACGATGGTACTAGACCGTACCACTACCAGCCTGGCAGGGGAAATATTAATTTCAGGAATATCATTCACACTTTAAAGAAGGTAAAATATGAAGGGTATGTAGTGGTTGATATCAGTGGAATTGATAACATCATGCAGGAGGCTGTAAAAATGAAAGAAATGTTGGAAAAACTGATAGCAGAGTGAGATCTTATGTTCAATAATGAAAAATCAATCGTATGAAGTTAAGTGTATCATCTAAACTATATCAGAATTACAGGTTGGAGGAAACTATTAAACGGATTTCCAAACTCGGCTACGACGGCATAGAGATTTGGGGTGGACGTCCGCATGCATATTACCGGGATATCAACCAGACGACTGTTTCATCCGTGAGGGAATTAATCGAAAAGACCGGACTTGAAATATCCGGCTTTATCCCGGCACAGTTTGGTTATCCGACAAGTTTATGCAGCCCAATCCCATCTATCCGGAAAGATAGCGTGGAATACATCAAAAATAGTATCGACACATCCCTTTTACTGGGATGCAGGACAGTAAGTCTTTGTCCTGGCCGCACCCTGTATGGGCAGGGCTATAACAGTGGAATGGCCGAATTAACAAGTAGTCTCGATGAGCTGGTGGACTATGCAGTTGCCAAAGAGGTGCTTCTGTTATTGGAACCGGCCCATATGATGGAAAGTGATCTGGTTCTCACGGTGGAAGACGGGGTAAGGCTCATCGAGGATCAAAAATACCCAGATATGGGTATAGCTTTAGACACCGGTCATTGTCACGTGAACAAGGAATCATTGGTAGACTCTCTGTTACTTTTGAAGAGAAAAAACATTCCACTGCATGTTCACTTGGATGATAACAACGGGCTGGCCGATCAGCATAAGATTCCGGGGGAGGGAACAATCTGTTTTACACCATTTTTCCAAACTTTGCTTGAAACCGGATATAAAGGATTCTTGACCGTGGAATTGGGATTCGATTATACTTCCAGTCCGGATGAAGCTGCCCACCAAAGCAGAGAATTTGTCCTGTCAGTTCTGGAAGATACCCATATTCGTATCAAAAAAGGGCAATAATAATGAAAAAATAATCCAATGACTTTAAAGGAGAAGATTGCAGGCAGAAAAAGGAGAACAGCTAAGATCATCCTGCTTTTATTCATTTCTCTCTCTTTCAGTCATTATGAAGTAATGGCACAGATAAAAGCCGGAACAGGAAAAAGCAATATAACGGCAGATTCGGGAAATATCAACGACTCCCTGTATGTGAAAACCCTGGTTCTGGAGAACGGAGAGTTAAAGATGGCTATCATTACCATGGATGTAGTTGCCATTGGAACCATAGGGAATATTTTGGATAATTTCTTAGATGATGTGCGAAATGAAATTGAAAGTAAGTTTGGCATTAAAAGAGAGCATATTTTGGTAAGTGCATCACATAATCATCATGACGGATTTTTAATCGGTGAAAATTGGTTATGCAACGACATTCAAAACAGGACTATCTCGGCCGTAGAGAAGGCAATCTTAAACCTTGAACCTGTAAAAATTGGAACGGGAACGGGCTCTGAAGACAGGTTCGCGATGAACCGCCGTATCAATCTTAAAAATGGGAAGGTTTTTACGATTCGGCATGCGAATCCAAATATGCAAGATGAAGAGATTGCCGATTTGGGAGAAATTGACCCTGAAATAGGAATATTGAAGATTGACCGGTTAAATGGTACGCCCAAAGCAATACTTTATAATTATGCCTGCCATCCTTACACAGGTGTTCCAAATAAAAGAGTGACTGCCGAGTACCCCGGATTTGCCTCCCAATTAATTGAGGAACAGCTCGGACAGGGAGCCATGGCCTTTTTCCTTCAGGGAGCAGCAGGAGATATAACAGAAATAATGTATAAGGATGTAAACCATCCGAGAGATAGTGAACCTTTTGGTCAAATGCTCGGACTAAATGTACTAAACAGGACAAGAGAAATAGCCACCTGCGAAACTAAACGGTTATCTGTGGTTAACAAGGTCATCTATCTTCCACTTCGTTCGGATTTTGCTTCGAATCTGAATGCTTTGGAAATGGAAACTCAGATACTTTTGGACTCTCTCAGATCAACAAGTTTGAACTTAAAAACATTTCTTCCTTTATACTTGAAATACAAAATTTCCGAATCCTATCCTTCCTATTATAAATATCTATATCTGGATGAAGAGAAAAAAGGAACAGAAGATTTCAAGAAACTGGATGAATCAAATAGGAGAGATATCGATAAATATATCCGCAATATCCATATAATGGAGAGGCTATCTCATATTCGTGAAGATATCTATTGGTTAAAACTTAGAAAGGAGTTGGCCAACAAAACTGGAGGAACGAGTATTCCTGTAGAGATTTTGGGAATCCGCATCGGAGACTTTATACTTGTTTCTTTTCCGGGAGAAGCATTTGCAGCTGTAGGACTTAGCATCAAGAAAATGTCGCCATATCCTTTTACTTTTCTTTCAGCTTATTCCAACGGTTACATACATTATGCTCCCGACAAAGAGGCCTTTCAAAAAGGCGGATATGAAGTGACAAATTGCATTCTTGCACCCGAATGGCAGGAGACTTATGAAAAAGAGATACTGAGAATGATAAAGCAATTATAATTAAATCTATAAAACGAATTAAATCATTAATTAATAGATATTCACACATCAAACGATTTGCATATGAAAAAGGAACATACAAAAGAGAAAACCGTAAAGGTTATTCCTGTTCATTTCGGAGAAAAACTCATCGAACTGCGAATTCCTGAAAAAAATCTTTGTTTCAGTCTACAAAGAAATGAGTTTAGTCCACCTGAAAATCCCGGTGATGAAATAAAAAGAGCCTTACAGAATCCAATAGGGACAAAAAGATTAAGAGAGATAGTTTCAAAGAATTCGTCCGTGGTTATCTTGGCAGATGACAGGACAAGAGTTACACCCCAGAAAGTAATTATTCCGTTAATTCTTGATGAATTGCATGAAGCGGGAATTGGCAACGAACAGATCAAGCTGGTTATAGCCTACGGCACTCACAGGCCTATGACAGATAAAGAGATACTGGAACGGTTCGGGCAGGACATTATTGATCAAATTGAAATAAAACATCACGATTGCCAGGGGAATCTGGTAAACAGAGGAATAACCAAGAGAGGAACAAGAATAGTTGTCAACAAAGATGTTCTCAATGCCGACATACGTATTGGAGTTGGTGGAGTGCTACCGCATCATCCTGTCGGCTGGAGCGGTGGTGCCAAAATCCTGCTCCCCGGAGTGGCAGGAACTGAAACAGTTCATGCCATGCACCTGCTGGGAGCAACTGAACAACAACTAGGCAAAGTGTTGACTCCCTGTCGGGAAGAAATGGAAGATTTTGCAAGAGACGTAGGGCTTCATTTTATCGTGAATGTTATACAGACTGATAAAGGAGAGCTGCTGAAAGCTGTGGCAGGTCACTTTATTGAAGCACATCGTGAAGCTGTAAGGTGGGGAATGAAAATTTTCGGTTCAAGATTCACTGAAGCAGCCGATATCACCATCAGTAGCGCTTATCCGTCCGATTTTGATTTCACACAAGCCGATAAAGGGTTGTTCTCGGCAGAGATTGCCACCAAACCCAAGGGTGAAATTATCCTTCTGTCACCTTGTTATGAAGGAATTGCACCTACTCATGGAGAAGAGATTGCCCGCCTTGCCAAATATGATGATACCACGCTTTTCAAAATGCTGGATGACAATGCAATAGAGGATCGGTTTGGAGCTTCGGAGTGTATGTACCTGAACCATATTAAGCGGAATTTCAAAGCAACTTTAACAATGGATCCTATACTGACCAATCTGCTTGGATTTCATTATTTGAGAATAGATGATCTACAAGAGTATTTGAGTGAACGCATCAATCTGGAAAAAGATATTCAAATTGGAATAGTACATAATAGCAGTGAGGTCTTACCGGTTCAGGAATAAACTGAAAGTATAACCATTCACATATAAAAATAAATCAACAATTGAAAAACAGAAAATTTCATGTCTGAAATAAAGTCAGTTTTGAAGCGATCCGGGAATTCTCTGAGATCCGTAGGACCCGGTCTATTCCTTGTAGGATATAGCATCGGCACAGGAAGTGTGGTTGCAATGGCCTCAGCAGGATCCCGTTATGGAATGTCTATGCTTTGGGCTTTAGCCCTTTCCTGCATATTCAGTTTTTTCTTATTGGAAGCTTATGGACGGTATACCATTGTAACGGGAGAAGGAGCACTGTATGGTTATAAGAAACATTTCAAATCTCTGGGTAAACTGGCAGCTTTGATAACTTTGGTTGGATTGGTTTTTGTCGAGATTCTGGCACTTATTGGTATAATGGGGATTGCTTCCGACCTTATGAGACAAATATCCATCCGTCTGTTTGGGGAGCCGGGATGGAATCCGGTTTATATTGCATTTGGAGTAATTATTTTTTTATATCTATTCCTGCTGACAGGAAAATATTCCTCTTTTGAGAAATTAATGATAGTTTTCGTCTCCATCATGGGTATCAGTTTTATTATCTCCATGTTTGTTGTTTTTCCTGAGCCTAATACTGTAATAGAAGGACTTATCCCCAACATACCGGACGAAAAAAATGCTCCGATGATCATTGCGGCGTTAGTAGGGACTACGTTAACGGCACCGACCTTTGTAGTAAGGAGCATGTTGATGAAAGAGAAAAAATGGACAACGAAACACTCGAAACTTCAAACAAAAGATGCCTTTGTGGCAGCGTTGTTGATGTTTATCATAAGCGGTTCTATTATGGCATGTGCCGCAGGTACTTTATATATTGCCGACAAACCGGTTGAAGATATACTCACGATGGTAAGTATGCTGGAGCCGTTCCTGGGACATCTGGCTTTATCTGTTTTTATCATGGGAATATTTGGCGCAGCCCTCTCTTCTGTTTTTCCAATCGTGATGCTTGCACCTTTATTGATCAGTGACTACGAAAACAGACCTGTTATATATAAAGGATTCCGTTTTCGATTAATGACCGGCATTGCGCTTCTTTTTGGGTTAATTGTTCCCGCATTTGGATTTAAGTCGGTCTATGCCATGTTGATCAGCCAATTGTTTCAAATATTTGTATTGCCGATTGTAGTTATTGCCATTATATATCTGTTAAACAGAAAAAGTATAATGGGAAAATATAAGGCGGGATTCTGGTTTAATCTTGGACTTTTGCTAACACTCCTTTTTTCCTTATATATTTCTTATCAATCCATTGTAGGCTTTATAGAATCATCCCATACAATTTTCTAAAGAGACAAATTTTTTATTTACTCCTAATAATAAAACCGGTAAAACTCTATTTATACAATCAGAACCAACTTATCATCCTTGTCGATGAAATGACGATTATTCTTATGGCAGTTAAAACAAATCGTGGAAAATTTAAATGATTTATATTTATGTGAAACGAAAAAATGAAACAAAGGAGATGAATTTTATAAAATATGGCATAATATACACGGCTGTGTCTTTATTTATTATATTCGCCAACGTGAGATCGCAAGTAAATTTAAATGATATTCCAATGATTGGTGCAGAAATATTCATAGAACCCGGGCAGTCGGATGAAAATGTAGAGAACTGGTTTAAAATTCTCAGGAAAAACAATATGAAGGTTACACGTATCCGCATGTTCGAAAATTATATGAAGGATGTAAATGGCGACTGGGATTTCAGCTTATTTGACAAGGCATTCTCTTATGCGGAAAAATATCATATTAAAGTCTATGCCAATCTTTTCCCGGCTACAGATTTTACAGATGTAGGAGGATTTAAATTTCCGTATAACGAAGAACATCTTAACCGTATAGCCGATTATATAAAAAATGTAGTTCTTCATTTTAAACAACACTCATCTCTCTATGGTTGGATTCCCATTAACGAACTAGGGGGAGGGAACATAAATGACCCTTTGGCAAGGACAATCTACAAAAAATGGCGAGATAACTATGAAGACACCCAGCAGATCTATAAACTCACTGCTTACAACCAGCTGTCATTTGATAATGAGAAGTTCTTGTTGCATTATAACACATGGTATTTAAAATGGTTGTCGGATGAAATACGCAAATATGACAAAGAAAAGTCCATCCACGTAAATAACCATCAGATTTTTACACTGGCCGCACAGTATGATTTCCCAAGTTGGAGAACTTTTCTGTCCAGCTTAGGAGGTTCAGCCCATGCCAGTTGGCATTTTGGTTTTTTCCCCAGAAACAGGTATGCCATAGCCATGTCTGCAAATAGCGAGATTCTTCGTTCGGGCGCCGGTAACATTCCCTGGCTGATGACTGAATTACAGGGAGGAAATAATATTTACAGCGGTACCAACCCAATGTGTCCTACAAAGGAGGAAATAGGTCAGTGGTTTTGGATAACTATAGGTTCAGGGAGTAAAGGAGCAATCTACTGGTGTTTAAACCCAAGAGCATCCGGTGCTGAATTTTGAGAATCAACCTACAGGCTGATAAAACATGGGAGGAATTATTATCGCATATCAAGGTTACAGGAGGAACAACACGTGAAAAAGGAATTTTTTATTCTACCCTATACCGTTCATTCCTATGGCCTGCACTACGCAGTGATGTAAACGGTGACTTTACCGACGAACGGGGAAACGTGGTAAATGAAGGGTTCCGCTATTATACCAATCCCTCGTTTTGGGACGACTACCGGAACAAGCTTGTGCTGCTGGGAATGATCTCTCCGGATGTCACGACGGACATCATCAAATCGATTACCGACAAAGGGGAAAAAAGAGGAGGATATATGCCCACCTTCTTTCACGGAGATCATGCTTCGGTGTTTGTCGCAGGCAGCTGGTTACGCGGTATTACAGG
>NZ_DIQL01000025.1:13316-13501 GCF_002427225.1 Proteiniphilum sp. UBA5463
ATTACAGGGTTTGATCTGGAGCGTGCTTATAAATTGCTGCTCAAAAATGCAACCGTTCCCGGTCAGGGTGGAAGGCCCTATCTCGATGAATATCTGAAGCGGGGATGGATTGCAGAAAAAGATACTACCCACGTCCCCACCTGGGACGAGTACAAGGCGGCCGTCACCAAAACAGTGGAATATGC
>NZ_DIQL01000025.1:13824-37695 GCF_002427225.1 Proteiniphilum sp. UBA5463
ATGATTGCTCTCTATCCTGATCACAAGGCGGTGGAGCAGAAGCTCGACTCACTCTTCACCGAACCATGGCGGGGTTATGAGGCACACAACATGACCGGCTTTATCGGTAACTACTGCCATGGCAACCAGCCCTCCCACTCGATTCCATACACCTACTACTTCATCGGGAAACAGGAGAAGGCGCAATGCGTATTGGACAGCATCATGGACCGATTCTATGATATGGGAGAGGAGAAGCTGGCTTACGCCGGCATGGACGATGCGGGAGAGATGTCAGCCTGGTATGTCCTCAATGCGATCGGATTATATACCTACTCACCTGCCGATCCGGAATACATCGTGTCGGTGCCGCTTTTCGACAAGGTGACATTCACCCTGGGTGACAATACCACTTTCACCATCCTGAAAGAAGGAAATGGAAAGAAGATCAGACAAATCAGATATGATGGTGATGTAATAAACGGGTGGTTTGTCACGCATGATCAACTCAAAAAAGGCCGGGAATTGGTGATCACAACCGCCGAATAGGATTTTCTCAGCTGATCCGGCTCCAGTCGTAACGGTTTCCGCTCAAGCGGCTTAACTGCTGTTTCAGGACCAGGTGCCCCGGCTGTTCCAGCTTTGGATCGTCACCAATGACACTTTCAGCTATCTCACGGGAGCGATAGAGGATGGCATTGTCGCGCACCAAGTCGGCAATACGCAGGTTGAAGGGGATACCACTCTGCTGTGTACCCTCGAGGTCTCCCGGGCCACGAAGCTTCAGGTCAGCCTCAGCTATCACAAAACCGTCATTGCTTTCAGTCATTATCTCAATCCGCTTACGAGTATCGGTAGATAGTTCGTAGGGAGTGATAAGTACGCAGAAAGACTGATCAGCCCCACGCCCTACCCTGCCCCGTAGCTGATGAAGCTGTGAGAGTCCAAAACGCTGTGCACTCTCAATCACCATCACACTCGCGTTTGGCACATTAACCCCTACCTCGATAACAGTGGTGGAAACCATAATCTGCGCATCGTTGCTCACGAACTGCTGCATAACCTCATCTTTCTCGGCGGGCTTCATTCGTCCATGCATCTTACAGACGCAAAATTCTGGAAATATCTCTTTTACGTGCAGATATCCCTCTTCCAGATTTTTCAGATCGAGTTTTTCACTCTCTTCAATCAACGGATAAACGATATATGCCTGCCGGCCTTCATTTATCTGATCACGGATAAACTGATAAAGAGCGCCACGTTTATTATCGTAACGGTGCAATGTATGTACAGGCTTTCTGCCAGGCGGCAGCTCGTCTATAACCGAAACATCAAGATCGCCATACACCGTCATAGCCAGCGTACGGGGGATAGGAGTGGCAGTCATTACCAGCACATGCGGGGGCCTGCAGCTTTTGGTCCACAATTTTGCACGCTGCGCCACACCAAAGCGATGCTGCTCATCAATCACCACAAATCCCAGTTTACTGAACTGAACCACATCCTCAATAAGAGCATGTGTGCCAATTAGTATATCAATCACTCCCGATTGCAGTTCTTTATGCATCACCTCGCGCTCTTTTTTCTTAGTAGAACCTGTAAGAAGAGCCACCTTCACCTTCATTCCTGAAAGCATTTTCGTAAAAGTCTCGAAGTGTTGTGATGCAAGAATCTCGGTAGGCGCCATCAGGCATGATTGAAACCCGTTATCCAGGGCTATCAGCATACACATAATAGCCACCAGTGTTTTGCCGCTTCCCACATCTCCCTGTAACAAGCGGTTCATCTGCTTCCCTGAAGCCGTGTCTTTCCTGATCTCTTTAATCACACGCTTCTGTGCACCTGTCAACGGGAACGGGAGCTTATACTTATAGAATGAATTGAGATGGTTTCCCACTTTACGGAAGACAAAACCGTTAAGTTTCATTTTCCTGTCGGAGGCATACCGCACAATACTGAGCTGTATATAGAAGAGTTCCTCAAACTTGAGGCGAAATTCAGCATCACGAAGGAGTGCCTGCGTTTTTGGAAAATGAATATTCTCAACCGCATCATGAAACGCCATCAGCTTTGCTGTCCTCACAACATCAGATGAAAGTGATTCTGGCAGCCTCTCCCTGATCATACCGAAAGCACTGCCTATTATCTTTTGCATTGCCTTAGAGTTAAGATAATGGTTTTTCATCTTCTCCGTGGTGTTATACATCGCCATCAGCCCCTCGGGGCGGGCAGAATCGTCCATGAAAGGGTCTATATCAGGATGGGCGATATTCCACCTTCCGTTGAAAAGGCTTGGCTTTCCAAAGACAATATACTCGGTGTTCAGCTTATATTTGCTTTCAATAAAGCGAATTCCCTGAAACCATACCAAATCAACAAAACCGGTTCCATCGGTAAAATGTGCTACTAAACGCCTTCTTCTTCCTTCGCCAAAGGTCTCAAACGCAGTGATACGTCCTTTCAACTGGATGAATGCCACAGAGTTATCGATCTCGTGCACATAATATATGCGTGATCTGTCCACATACCGGTAAGGGTACCAACGCAGAAGATCACCAAGCGTGAACACATCGATCTCCTTGTTGAGGATCTCGGCTCTTTTGGGTCCCACGCCGGGAATAAACTTTATGTCTGTCTGAAGTATATTCATTATACAATACTTGGCACTCGTTCCGGATAGCGAGTCTTGTGCAAAAATATAAAAAAATGAGGAACAGGTCAACCATTCCTCATTACATAAATCAAACACATCCCCGTAACCCTAATCACGGGATATCCATGGGTGAAAGCAGTTGCTTACCACGCGAAAAGCGGATATTGCTTCATGGTTGCATTCACCTTTCCCCGGACTGATGAAATTATTTTATCATCATCGGGATTAGAAAGCACCGTATCTATAAATTCCACAATTTCGCCCATAAGCTTCTCCTTGGCTCCACGAGTGGTGATAGCAGGCGTGCCGAATCGCAGGCCCGATGTTTGAAATGGAGAGCGGCTATCAAAAGGTACCATATTTTTATTGGCCGTGATATCGGCTTCTACAAGTACTTTTTCGCCCACTTTGCCAGTCAAGGCAGGGAATTTGGTGCGTAAATCTACTAGAACAATATGATTGTCAGTGCCTCCGGAAACAACTTTATAGCCTTTATCAATAAAGGCCTGTGCCATCACAGCTGCATTTTTCCTCACCTGTACCTGATAGGTTTTGTAGTCAGGCTGCAGAGCTTCATAAAAGGATACTGCCTTAGAGGCTATCACATGCTCCAGCGGCCCTCCCTGCATTCCCGGGAATACTGCTGAATCGAGCACCGCCGACATCATTTTCACTTCTCCTTTCGGTGTTGTCAGCCCCCACGGATTTTCAAAATCTTTACCCATCAAAATGATACCTCCCCTAGGGCCTCGCAACGTTTTATGGGTAGTAGATGTAACAATATGCGCATATTTAAGTGGATTCTCAAGCAATCCGGCGGCGATCAATCCTGCAGGATGCGCCATATCAACCATAAAAATAGCTCCTATCTCATCGGCTACCCTGCGGATACGTGCATAGTCCCACTCACGGGAATAGGCAGAAGCCCCGCCAATTATCAGTTTAGGCCTCTCTCTGCGGGCAACCTCATCAAGCTGATCATAATCTACCCGTTGATCATCCTCATGCACATTATATTCCAATGGCTGAAACATTATACCGGAAAAATTTACCGGAGAACCGTGTGAAAGATGGCCTCCGTGCGAAAGATTCAATCCAAGGAACTTATCTCCAGCCTTAAGGCATGCAAGAAACACTGCTGCATTGGCTTGTGCTCCGGAGTGCGGTTGCACGTTTACCCACTCTGCTCCGAACAATTCCTTTAACCTGTCGATGGCGAGCTGTTCGCTCATATCAACCACCTCACAACCTCCGTAATAACGTCTGCCAGGATAGCCTTCGGCATATTTATTAGTCAGCACAGACCCCATAGCCTGCATTACCTGTTCACTTACAAAATTCTCAGAAGCAATCAGCTCAATACCCTTCAGCTGCCGATCCCTCTCTTTTGCGATAATCTCAAAGATTTGTGTATCTTGATTCATTCAAACTGTAAATTTATTTTTAAAACAGAATGCAAATGTAAGAAGATTAAGCCAAAAAACAGTGCTTTTTCACTAACCAATGTGATAAGAAAACGAAAATTGGGAAAAAAATTCATAAGCATAAAAATATCTCTCAATTTCTATGAGGAAACATAAATTTTATATACATTTGTAAAGGGAAAACCATCAAAATGATATTGCTATGAGCCTAAACAAATACCCGGCGGAACCTTTCCGCATCAAATCGGTAGAAACCGTAAAGATGATCTCTCGCGAAGAACGTGAAAAAGTAATTAAAGAAGCAGGATATAACACATTCCTGATTAAAAGTGACGATGTTTATATTGACCTGTTGACTGACAGCGGGACCAACGCGATGAGCGACCGCCAATGGGCAGGAATGATGATTGGCGATGAGTCGTATGCCGGCAGCATCAACTTCAGGCATCTTGAAGAAACTGTACAGGATATATTCGGCTTTAAACATATTGTCCCCACACATCAGGGAAGGGGTGCCGAAAACCTGCTTTCACAGATTGCCATTAAACAGGGGCAATATGTTCCAGGGAACATGTATTTCACTACCACACGCTATCATCAGGAAAGAAACGGTGGCATCTTTGTGGATATTATCCGGGATGAAGCTCACGAAGCATGGATGAATATCCCTTTCAAAGGAGATATCGACCTGAATAAGCTGCAGAAGCTGATTGATGAAAAAGGGGCAGAAAACATCGCCTATGTGTGTCTTGCCGTCACTGTAAACCTTGCCGGCGGACAGCCAGTCTCAATGAAAAACATGAAGGAGGTACGCGAACTGACACGCAGACATGGCATCAGGGTATTTTATGATGCCACCCGGTGTGTTGAGAACGCCTATTTCATTAAGGAGCAGGAGGAGGGTTACACTGGCAAAACCATCCGGGAGATTGTACATGAAATGTTCAGCTATGCTGACGGATGCACTATGAGCGGAAAGAAGGATTGCCTGGTAAATATCGGCGGATTTTTATGCATGAATGACGATGATCTTTTTGCAGAGGCTAAGGAGCTGGTGGTAGCTTATGAAGGTATGCCGTCGTACGGTGGCATGGCTGGCCGTGATATGGAGGCTATGGCAATAGGGTTGAAGGAGTCTCTTCAATTTGAATATATAGAACACCGTGTGAAGCAGGTGCGTTATCTTGGCGACCTTCTTCTTAAAGCGGGAATACCCATTATAGAACCCACCGGCGGCCATGCTATATTTCTGGATGCCAGGCGATTTTGCCCGCACCTACAGCAGGACCGTTTTCCAGCCCAAAGCCTGGCAGCAAATCTTTATCTTGAATCGGGAGTGAGAAGTATGGAGCGTGGTATAGTTTCAGCGGGACGAAACAAATACACAGGGGATCATCACCGGCCTAAACTGGAGACGGTGAGACTAACCATTCCACGCCGTGTTTATACATACCGTCACATGGATCTGGTTGCCGAAGCAGTTATTTCACTGTATAAAAGAAGGGAGTCCATAAAAGGACTTCGTTTCGTGTATGAGCCGAAACAGTTACGCTTCTTCACAGCCAGGTTCGAAGAGACAGATTAAAAAAACATGTAATGTTTCCGAAAACAACAATTACATTTTATACATCTCCCGGTAATAATTTTGATACTCACCACTGGTAACGCTATCCAGCCAATCCTGATGATCGATGTACCACCGGACGGTCTTTTCAATCCCCTCTTCAAACTGGAGGGAGGGTTGCCATCCAAGTTCATCCTTTATCTTCGATGCATCGATGGCGTAACGTAAATCATGTCCGGCCCGGTCGGCTACATAGGTGATTAGTTTCTCCGACACACCCTCTTCCCTTCCGAGTAAACGGTCTGTAGTTTTAACAAGAAGGCGAATCAGATCGATATTTTTCCATTCGTTAAAGCCACCTATATTGTATGTATCGCCTTTTCGCCCATTATGAAAGACCAGGCATATAGCTCGGGCATGGTCCTCAACATAAAGCCAGTCGCGTACATTTACTCCTTCTCCATAAACAGGCAACGGCTTATTCCGGCGAATATTATTGATGAAAAGCGGAATCAGCTTCTCCGGGAACTGGTAAGGCCCGTAATTATTTGAGCAGTTGGTAATAACAACCGGAAGGCCGTAGGTATCGTGATAAGCTCTGACAAAATGATCGGAAGATGCCTTGGAAGCGGAGTATGGACTATGGGGATCGTAACGTGTCTCTTCAGTAAATAGTGTATTATCAAATTCCAATGCTCCATAAACTTCATCTGTGGAGACATGATAGAAGAGTTTATTCTCGAAGTTATCCTTCCAGCACTCCCTTGCAGCCTGTAACAGGTTAAGGGTGCCCATGACATTGGTTTCGGCAAAAGAAAATGGATCTGTAATTGATCGGTCCACATGACTTTCGGCAGCAAGGTGAATGACATTATCGATCTTGAATGTTTTGAAAACCTCTTTTATCTTATCAAAATCGCAGATATCGGCTTTCACAAAAGTGTAGTTAGGCTTATCCTCTACATCCTTCAGGTTAGCCAGATTCCCCGCATAGGTAAGTTTATCAAGATTTATGATATGATATTCCGGATAACTGTTCACGAACAGCCGTACAACATGTGAGCCTATAAAACCGGCTCCTCCGGTAATAAGGACATTTTTTTTCATAACAACTATTTTACTTTGATTAACAGACATTTATCAGAACATGAAAGCAGAATTGCCGGATATTTACAAACTGGATAAACAGGGATTTTTCTTATCTTTTTCCGACAGAATGATATCGTTAAACGGCAGCCCCCAATCGATATTCAGCTGCGGATCATTCCAGATTATAGCCCCTTCATAACCAGGCGCATAGTAATTGTCACATTTATACTGAAAGATGGCTTCCTCACTCAGTACAGAATATCCGTGCGCGAATCCGCGGGGAATAAAAAGCTGTTGTTTGTTTTCATCTGACAATTCTGTTGAAACATATTTCCCGAATGTTGGGGAGTCTTTTCTAATATCTACCGCCACATCAAGGACGCAGCCTTTTACAACACGCACCAGCTTAGCCTGCTCAAAAGGGGGCTTTTGAAAATGCAGACCCCGCAACACTCCATAACATGATTTACTCTCGTTATCCTGTACAAAAAGAGTCCTGCTCACCTTCTCTTCGAACAGCCTATGGGAAAATGATTCAAAAAAGTATCCACGTTTATCAACAAACACTTTAGGTTCAATTATCACAACTCCCTTAATATCGGTTTCAATAATATTCATATCACATATAAAATTTCAGTCCATCAGCTTAAGAAGATATTGTCCGTAAGGATTATTCTTCATCGACTCTCCGATCCTCTTCAGATCATCATCAGAGATCCAGCCGTTACGCCATGCTATCTCTTCAAGACAGGAGATTTTGAGTCCCTGCCGTTTCTCCAGCACTTCTATAAAGGTAGATGCTTCCGAAAGTGAGTCGTGCGTACCGGTATCGAGCCATGCAAACCCCCTGCCAAACAGTTTTACCTGGAGCTGTTTCTCTTTTAAAAAAGCCTGGTTAATTGAAGTAATCTCTAACTCACCACGTGCAGAGGGCCTTATTTGCTTCGCGATCTCCACAACACTGTTAGGGTAGAAATAGAGTCCTGTTACAGCCCAGTTCGATCTCGGGTTTACAGGCTTCTCTTCTATACTGATCACCCGTCCGGCGTCATCGAATTCAGCAACACCATACCTCTCTGGATTATTCACGTAATATCCGAACACTGTAGCCAGCATATTTTCTTCCGCACTTTCCAGAGCTTCCCTTAATAGTGCAGGAAACCCGTTTCCATAGAAAATATTGTCGCCCAGGACAAGGCAGACAGCATCGTTACCAATAAACTCTTCACCAATAATGAACGCTTGCGCCAAACCGTCGGGAGAAGGTTGTACTGCATAACTGAAACTCACGCCATAGTCGGACCCATCACCAAGTAAACGCTGAAAACCAGGCAGATCTGCTGGTGTGGAGATAATAAGAATATCTCTTATCCCTGCAAGCATTAAAGCGGAAATTGGATAATATACCATTGGTTTATCAAAAATGGGGAGTAGCTGCTTTGATATACCTTTAGTGATAGGATACAGCCGCGTTCCTGAGCCTCCGGCTAAAACAATTCCCTTCATATGATTAATCTATAATTTTTCAATTCAAAACTTACAATAACAATCCAGTTGTGCAGAATAAACTTATATACTACTTATGCACGATTCGTTATTTCACAAAAATATACAAATTTCCGCAAAGGCAACCTGTTATTCTGTTAAATCGGGCCTTAGCCGTTTTGTTCTTTCAATAGACTGCTCCAGTCGCCACTCCTGTATTTTTCGTTCATGCCCCGACAACAGTATATCGGGTACTTTCCACCCTTTGTATTCGGCGGGACGGGTATAAACTGGCGGTGCCAGCAGTCCATCCTGAAACGTATCGGAAAGTGCAGACTGTTCATCGCCTATAGCCCCTGGAATAACTCGCACAATAGCGTCTGCAATCATTGCAGCCACAAGCTCTCCGCCTGTAAGCACAAAATCGCCGATGGAGATCTCCCGAGTGATAAGATGTTCTCTTACACGGTAATCAACACCTTTGTAGTGGCCACACAATATAATAATATTTTGTTTAAGAGATAGCTCGTTGGCAGTAGCCTGAGTGAACTGTTCCCCATCTGGAGAGGTGAAAATCACCTCATCATACCGGCGCTGCGATTTCAAATAAGAGATAGCTCTGTCAATCGGTTCAATCTGCAACACCATTCCTGCTTCCCCGCCAAAAGGGTAATCATCTACCCGTCTATGCCTGTCGAGGCTGTAATCACGTAGGTTATGAAGGCCTATCTCTACAAGCCCCTTCTCCTGTGCCCGCTTCAGTATGCTCGTATAAAACGCACCTTCGATAATCTCTGGAAGCACTGTTATTACATCTATTCTCATTTTATCCGTAGGTAAAAGCCTTTCTGTTATTGTTTAGTTTCTATAATGATTATGCGCAAAAAATCAAAGATATTGTAATCGTCTCTCTACTATTGTTTAGTTTCCCCCTGCAGGAGGTGTAGTTGTATTTTGCTGCGATCCTTCACCTTGCATTAGATCTTCGTTAGAGATAGTCCTTTGTACCTTTTTCATAGATGCTTTCAGCTCACCGAAGCGATATGACACACTCAGGCGGATGCTCCGCATCGGGTAATGAAAAATATTTTCCTGCCAGAATCCTTCACCTGTTGTAGTTGAGGATATCTTCCGGTTTTTCGATAATACATCCTGCAGGTTGAGAGAAAGATCAAGTTTCTTGTTAAGGAAGCTCTTCATTAGGCTGAAAGAGTAGAAATAGAAGGGAGACTGCTTTGTCTGAAGCTGAATACGATTAAGAAACAAGCCGCCATTTGCACCAACTCTGAAATCACCGGGAAATGTAAAGGTAAGCCCTCCAAATGCTCGCCCGGAAAAACCGCTGTTCCGCAGCTCACTTTTTTCGGTACTCCGGATATCGGTATAATTTATACCACCATTCAGATATGTACGAACAACTTGGGTAGGCGTCCAGCTCACATACAGGTTTGTTCCCACCGTCTGATTTTTCCCTATATTGGCATAAGTATTGTGTGTAACGCCATTTTCAATAAAGCTGTACCCTGTCACCGCATTTCTGGCAAAAGCATAACTGAGCGTAACGTTGAAATTGAGTTTCTGCGAAAAGGCCCCGTAGTTAATATTGAAGTTATGCTGCTTTTCTGCGTCGAGATTGGGGTTCCCATAACTGATATTGTTAGGATCTACATCGTTCACATACGGATTCAGGTACCATATACCTGGACGGGAAATACGCATGTTGTAGCCGCCACGCAATGTACGGGTCATTCCCAGCTGATAGGAAAGTGTAACCGAGGGAACAAGATCAAAAAAATTGGTCTGCACTATCGTATCCAGCTGGCTACCCATAAAGTGGATCTCCTGTTGAGTATATTCGCCTCTAAATCCCAGCTTCACCCCTGTTTTTCCCGATTTAAACCCGTAGCCGGCATATCCTGAAGTAATATTTTGCGTATGATCGAGATCATTTTTACGGCTTACATCTGGTTTCCATACACCCTCCTCCGTATCGAAGAATGTGTGGTCGGCGCGACTGGTATTATCGCGGAATATATATTTTAATCCAGTCTCGATGCTGTGTTTTCCGTTCAGCGGATTAACATAGTCCAACTGTCCCGTATGCTCTTTTCCTCCTGCATTATTAACACTTCTCAGTTTATAACCGTCAGTGTAATAAAATACTCCTGTAACATTCTCATACTCGCTGTCGTACTCGCTATCATTCGGATTATCCTCAAACCGGTATGAGATGGTAAGCATCTCACCCTTCCGTTTAAAACTTCTCTGATAATCTGCCGACAGGCTCATTCCGCCATATTCAACAGTACTATTGGAACGAGTGTTGTAACTGTATGGTCTTGCTCCTGAGGATAGCGCATCCTGCATAGAGTGTGATTTGAATTTTCCGCCATATCTTGAACCCGACAGGTTGAACAGATTCAGTGTATCGGGTTCAAAGCTTAGTGCACCGCTAAGGAACAGCCCGCCTCCATCGCTCTTATTTTTACCATTTAGGGTCAGTAAATTCTGCGGGCTGAACTCTTCCCTGGTAAAACCCGACTCCGACTCGGGACGTTTATGATAATAATAGCCGGAATTGCCGGTGAAACCGAACTTACCATACCTGGTAGCAAGGTAAGCATTACCGCCATATCCACCAAAGGTGTCGCCGTTAGCTCCAACAGATCCGGAATAGCCGTCATCGACACGCTTATCGGTAACAATGTTGATAATGCCTCCAACCCCTTCTGCATCATACTTAACACCTGGATCCGTAATCACTTCTATATCCTTTACGCTGTTGGCAGGCATACTCTTCAGTACCTGCGATGGGTTACCTGAAATCATATTTGATGGTTTTCCGTTCAGATATATTTTAAAGTTGCTTGAACCTTTCAACTGAATTTCATCTTCACCGTCCACTGTAACAAGCGGTACTTTACGTAACAGGTCTAGTACGTTTGAGGTTGATGATTCAGGATCGTCCTTTGCACTGTAGGTCAGCTTATCTATCTCAACCTTCACCAAAGGCTTTTGAGCGGTCACGCTCACCTCTTCGAGTTCAATTGAGCTCTCGTCCATTGCAATCTCTCCCAGGTCTAGCGGATTCTGAGAAGTGGATACTTCAACAAGTTTCTTCAGGCCGTTCATCCCAACAAAATGGAAAATAAATATGTATTTTCCGGGGGTTAGCGCAGTGGAGAAGGTACCGTTCTCTTGTGTTGCCAGCCTTTTTACTGTATTGGCCGGATTAGACTCACGTGCAACCGAGATGGTAACATATGGCAGTCCGGCCTTGTCATCAGCCGAAACCAGTTTACCTTTTACGGTGACATTTTGAGCAGTCATACTCATTGATATGACACAGAATAGAACTAAAATCTGAAATAGTTTCATTGCGGGTTTTTATAGATTTTGGAATTTAAAGCATTAAAAGTACATATATATTCGCGAATTCCAGAGAAGACAGGTTACTGTTACATATATTTAACACAGTCCCAGACAAAGTACTTTGCCTGGGAATTGGCTGATGGAGGCATTGTTACATATATCTAACACAGCCTCCCCAAAAATAATCATTCCGATTTCAAGCGTCCGCTCTTTTTGAGTGCCTGATCAAGTATCCATTGAATCTGCCCATTCACACTGCGAAATTCGTCGGCAGCCCATTTCTCAATAGCCTCCATGGTTTCCGGATCTAATCGCAAGGCGAAATTTCTAGTCGTTTTTCCTTTTCCAGTCATTTTCCTTCTCTCTCCATCTTGCCGGGTTTTGCTGATATCTCTTTCAAATGATATGGATGCTGTTTAGCAATCAACAACTTCGAACAATTTTTCAGTTTAAACTGCAAATCCATACATCCATATATGTTATGCACCATTTCTCCTTTCCTCCTCGCAGCCCTTGTCTTACTGATACAACGTGCCCGTGTTTAATACAGGTTGAGCCGACTCATCGGCGCAAAGTACCACAAGCAGGTTACTCACCATAGCAGCCTTTTTATCACTATCAAGTTCAACAATACTCTCATCCTCAATTCTGTCGAGCGCCATCTTAACCATAGTAACAGCACCTTCAACTATCTTTTCGCGAGCCGAAATAATTGCTTCAGCCTGCTGGCGACGAAGCATCACAGCTGCAATCTCGGGTGCATAGGCCAGATAATTGATACGTGCTTCAACGATCTCTATCCCGGCCATATCGAGGCGGCTGTTGAGCTCTTTCAGCAGGTCATTGTTTATCTCTTCACCACCCGATCGCAATGTAATTTCGTTACCGGTGGCAACATTGTTGTCGTAAGCATATTGCCCGGCAACCTGACGCAAAGCAGCATCACTCTGCACAGCGACAAAATTCTCAAATGCGTCCATCTGCTTACTTACAGTGTAAGTAACTGCTCCATCTTTCCCCATCTTCGATGCCATAGTTTGTGCATCAATCTCAAACATAGCTTTGTAAGTATCCCTCAATTTCCAAACAAGCACCAATCCAATCAGCACCGGATTTCCTACTTTATCGTTCACTTTAATTGGCTCAACGTTTAAGTTACGGGCCCTCATAGATAGCTTTTTCCTAGTCATGAACGGATTTACCCAAAAGAATCCGGTCTCTTTAAGTACACCTTTATATTTTCCGAAGAAAATCATCACAATAGCTTCATTCGGCTCAAGCTTTGTAAAGCCAAACATGAGGATAACCCATACAACAATCATAAAAATACCTGCAAAAATTCCCCAAACGCCTTGAAAGAAAATCCACATGGTAGCTGCCAACAGAACAAGCAATAAAAAAAGCATCAGGAAGCCATTGGTTTTAAAACCTTTAAATTTGAATTCATTTGTTTCCATAAATTAAATATTTAAAATGATGTTATTTTGATATCACAAATATATCACTTTTTTTATGATTACGACTCTTTTCCCTTATTTTTTGCATAATTCCTGCAAATATTCAAATTGATAAGCTATTTTGTCATTCTGTGATTAATATTTCATTGAGTCATCTTTGGAATGTCAAAAATAAGAGTTTTGAATACTTAACCAGCTGATATTCAAAAGTCGCTTTATTATTAAATAACTTTTCAGGTGGGCACTATATTGCAGTTAAAAGTTATATTTTTTTCACCTCGATTCTTTTTCATACTTTTGTTGCACTATTGAGTCTGCTCCGAAAACCCCAAAACCCGATTTCAGAAGGTCGCATCTCGCTGAATATCAATGGCGTTTTTGTGGAATTTTCAGCAAAAAAGACTTATCGGAGGGGACTCACTATTTGAGTTGGGTCAAAAGAGCAAGGGCCAAGCTTGCTTGAGCTTTGCCAAGGCGAGCAACTTTTTCGTTTAGTGATGTGCAGAAGATTAATTCATTCGGATTTTATTGTCGCGAGCAAAAGCAGAACGAAAATCAAACAATATAACAGAGTTCAAAAAGAAGAACGAAAGTCAAAAAATACTATTTAATAAAAATAGCTCAATGATTAAAATTATCCTTTGCATAGTATCCGGTATTCTGGCAGGATATATTGTCAGGAACAGAGTCTTCGTGAAACATACCGGAATGCTATTAAGTGTGGTAATAATGCTCTTGCTCTTTTTTCTGGGTGTATCGGTAGGGAAAAATGAAGAGGTATTAAATAATTTTTCCGCTATCGGACTCGATGCATTTTTATTGACTGTTGGGGGAACAGTGGGCAGCCTGTTATGTGCGAAATGGGTCTATAAAAGATTTTTTGACAAATGCTCGAAGGATAAAAACAAAAATAACACAAGTATTAGCCCTTCTTTTTCCGACAAGTCAAACACAAATTTGCCTTATAGCGAGAACAGTTGAAATTAAATAAGAGCGATGAGACAATCCCTTATATACCTTCTTCTTTTTATTACCGGTGTTGTGCTTTCAGTGCTGGGATTAATACCTGAAGCATTGAGTGAAAGCAATATCTCTGAGTGGGTACTTTATCTGTTACTTTTTCTTGTAGGTATTCAGATTGGCTCAGGCAAAAATATGTTCACCGCCCTGAAAAGGCATGGATGGCAAATCTCACTTATTCCAATAGCCACCACTGTTGGTACTTTTGCCGGAGTAATAATTGTAAGCCTGTTAATACCTGACAGAAGTGTTACCGACTGCCTTAGCGTAGGCGCTGGTTTTGCCTACTATTCACTCTCGAGTATTATTATCACAGAGTTCAGAGGGGCTGAGTTGGGAACAGTTGCATTACTGGCAAATATTATGCGTGAATTCAGCGTACTAATACTGGCCCCAATTATGGTGAAATATTTCGGGAAGTTGGCACCTATCTCGGCAGGTGGCGCCACAACAATGGACACAACACTTCCTGTAATTACAAAGTATTCAGGAGAGGAATATATTGTTATTGCTCTTTTTCACGGTATAATAATCGATTTTTCAGTGCCTTTATGGGTCTCCTTATTTATAAATCTGTAACGCTGCAAGAGCATGGGCCTCTCTACCCAAACAAGCTATTAGCAACCTCACTTAGAAATAAGCAGTCGATTGCCTGACAGAAAATGGATATATAAAATCAGATATTTAAAATGAACAATAGAAGAAGTATAAAGGAGAATAATTCAGTTAATAGTTGACAGCTCGGTATTTTTTTAAAATAATTCTTATATTTCGCTGAATTTCAATAGAGTATGTTGTTTTCGAAGGCTTAAAGTAACATATTTATTGTCAGCATTATAAGTGATGTTTTAACGAAGTATTAAAAGGTATGATAATAGTATAAAAAAAATCTCAATAATAAAGTAAACAAAAATAGCTGTTATTCTGTTTTTAAGGTCAATGTCAAAACTGCCAAAATATGAGGACACTCATATACTCTTTAATCATTCACCTGACACTAAACATATTGGTTTTCCTAAAAGGGTGGCATGCCTTTGAAGGGAAAAAGGCGGCACGCTTTATACTATCAACGGTTTTTGGAACAGAACTGCTGGTTTATGCCACTGGCTTTATTTTTTATCGAAATATTCCCGGCCACATTATTCAATTTATATTTGTAATGGGTAGCAGCTGGATGCTGTTTCTTTTATATAGTGGTGGACTATGGCTGATTGTTGACATAATCTGGCTCATAGGAAAGAAGCAACTGCGAAAGCCATGGCTACTGAAAGAGCAACCACAGAAGGTTAGGATTTTCTCATTTCTTATTACCGTTTTCATTGTTTCGTGTATCATGACATACGGCAGATACCGGTTCATGCATCCGGTGATACAACAAATAGAGGTTAACGTGAACAAACCGGCAAGAGAACTTGATTCAATAAGGG
The DNA here is from genome assembly GCF_002427225.1 of Proteiniphilum sp. UBA5463. Classification (NCBI taxonomy): domain Bacteria; kingdom Pseudomonadati; phylum Bacteroidota; class Bacteroidia; order Bacteroidales; family Dysgonomonadaceae; genus Proteiniphilum; species Proteiniphilum sp. UBA5463. The sequence goes on from NZ_DIQL01000025.1 coordinate 29,295, forward strand.
TTGCAGTAATTGGCGACCTGCATTTGGGATACATGATTAACCGCAGACATGCGAAACGATTTGTGGACTTGATTATGGCACAACAACCCGACCTGATTCTGTTCACTGGCGATATTATTGATTCATACATTAAGCCTGTTCTGGAATCACGGATGGATGAAGAGCTTTCGAGGCTGTCCGCACCATTAGGGGTGTTCTCCTGCACGGGAAACCATGAATATAGATATGATGCCGAGGAGAAAATCAAGCTGCTTAACAATTCCGGCATCGTTATGCTGCGCGATTCAGCTGTTCTTATAGACAGTGCTTTTTATGTTCTGGGGCGTGAAGACCTGGTCGTCCCTGACCGGAAACCACTACATACCATACTTAATGAGCAAAAGGTGGATATCTCTAAAACAGTGATTGTAATGAATCACACTCCTGACAACCTTGATGAAGAGGTTGATGCAGGCGCGGACATCGCGATATACGGGCATACGCACTATGGGCAGGCGTTTCCAGGTAATATCTCAACACGAATAATTTTTGAGGTGCCACACGGTTACAAAAGAAAGCGAAACACACATATATATGTAACATCAGGCATCGGGCTTGCGGGGCCACAGTACCGCATAGGCACAGTTTCAGAGATGATTATGATGACGGTACACTTTATAAGAAGCCGATAGCCTTTTCCAGGTGTACCGAATGGGAACCTTTCAGGAGGATATAATACCCCTCTACCGATTCATTCTTCAATGTATCGATAAGCTCCTCCACATTTTCAAATAAACGGTATGTATTATCCGGCTGATATTTAAAAAGTTCCCCTACAAGATAAATCTTATCATATGGCTGATCTTTAAGAAACTCCATCATTTTGCGGTGTTCATCATAACACACCTCGCCCAACTCTTTCATCTCTCCCAAGATAACCATTTTAGGCAGTATGGAAGGTATTGAGGTGAAGAAATCCAGCGATGCTTTCATGCTGGTGGGGTTGGCATTGTAAGCATCTATTATCAGATCATTTTTTTCTGTACGTTTAAACTGAGATCTGTGGTTTTTTGGTTCATACTCTTCAAGTGCCGCACTTATAAGCTCTGCGTTGATCCCGAAAAATTTACAGACAGCCACTGCAGCAATTGCGTTATCGAAATTGAATTCACCCACCAGGCGGGTATTAACCCTGTAGGATTTGTCGAAAAAATTCCAGTCGAACTCCAGAAAAGGGGTTGCATCGGCAATGGTACCGGAAGCAAATAACGACAGGTCATTCTTCCCATACAATATTCGCCCCATACCTTCAGATCTTTTATATAATATCTCACTGTCTTTATTCACAAATACCTTACCGTTGTGTTCGCGAATAAAATCATAAAGCTCACATTTCGATTTTACAAGATTGTCAAATGAACCAAATCCCTCTAGATGAGCTTTTCCAACATTGGTGATTAATCCGTAATCGGGCTCAGCAATTGCACACAACTCCAGAATGTCGCCCGGATGATTAGCCCCCATTTCAACTACTCCTATTTCATGCGATTTATTCATTGATAGCAACGTAAGCGGTACACCAATATGATTATTAAAGTTTCCCTGAGTGTATGCTACCCTGAACTCTCTGGACAATCCAATGGCAATAAGTTCCTTTGTAGTGGTCTTGCCATTTGTACCGGTAATTCCTATAATGGGTATTTTAAGTTTTTTACGGTGGTAGTTAGCCATTTTTTGGAGCGACTCCAACACATTGTCAACCAGAATTATCCGGTTGTTCTCTTTTTCCGGCTTTTCATCCACTACTGCATATGCACATCCGGCCTCCAAAGCCTCTTCAGCGAAAAGATTTCCATTGAATCGTTCTCCTTTTAACGCGAAAAAGATAGAACCTTTGGAACATAACCGTGAATCGGTGGTTACAGAGGGATATTTAAGAAATATTGAGTAAAGTTCTGCTGTTTCCATTTTAAGTATGCCTTTCAGATTATAACCCCAGCTTCGTTAATATTGTTGCCGGGATGGCATCCTTATGCAATACAATACTTATGGTCTTGTACTTTACAAATGGCTCTGAAGCATACCAAAGGCCATTGTAAACACCGGTTTCGCCCCACGAATTTTTTACCATGTAATACCTGTTTCCTTTTTGATCTTCAGCGATACCGTATATCTGCATTCCATGATCATCAGTTGTCTGATAATTATCGAAAGACAACTGGCGCATCTCCTGTGTGACGGCTTTTTCTGCCAACATCTCCCGGCCTACTCGACTCCTTAGATCGAAGTCCCGTTCACGGGCCGATAACCCGGTCCATCTTGCCTGGTCACTACCCGCATTATCTGTTGAGTTCACGTCGGGCACAACGGCTATCCCATCGCGGGAGAATCCGGTCTCACTAACATCTGATGCCCAGGCAATGGTATATCCATTCATTATGGCGTTTTCCATAACCTCCATCATTTCTTCAACAGGAAGGTTGTAGGAGTAAGCCCAACGCCAGTTGTCAGGCACTTCAATAGCAAAAGGTTTATAAAACGGGTGGTGTGTGAAAGAGGTGAGGGAGATATAATCGTTCTGATTTAATCCCAGAAAACTGGCAAATGATTGGGCTGTATACTCTTTGCCTTTATAGTTGAAAGTTTCAGGCACTTTACCAAGATAAGAGTCCAATATCCCTGCAAATCCATCAAACCAGACAGGAGAGAGGCTTTTAGCTGCAATTACGCCATCCATGTATCCCTTAAGTACTTTATCCATTTCGCCATGATCGTGCGTTTCAGATCCATAGCTGAGTCCCGGGTAAGCTTCCTCGGGTATGATCCCAAAATCGCTGATAGTCTCTACCACATCGGCAAACGACCCTCCGCCTGCAAAATTTATATGTCCATGGAGCCGTACATATTTCCGTGCCTTGTCTTCATAGTTCCTTCTAACGATGTACATCTCTGAGAGGTCGAACTCGCCTTTCCCCATACGGATTAACTCAGACTCAAGCATTCCAACTCCTGAAAAGCTCCAGCAGGTTCCGGTACTTGACTGATTCTTGATGGGGGTAATCTTATTTTCTTTTATTACGTTGAACTTGTAAGCACTCTGTGACGATAATGTCAGGGTTATTAAGAATAAAGTAAAGATAGTAAAAAGTCTTTTCATACGATTTTTTTATTTTTTAGTATGTCTCATGAAATAGTTGTTAGCCCTGCTCAGTTGTCCGGAAAAGAGTGACACTTTATTAAAACAGATTCTGAAACAAGTTATCTTCTCTTTATGCAGATAACGGATAACAGAACGGGTGAATAACGCTTTACAGTAACAGGAAACAAATATAACTCAAATTGAAGAGACTCTACCGTTTTTTGTCCCTATATTTCTCTAAAAAAGTAAAAAAATAGGTATCTTTACCACATAAACGTAAAACCTTTTCATATGGATGATTTACAACCAAAAAAGAAAAAATTTCGCAAGTTGTTTGTATGGTTTCTTGGAATAGTGATCCTGTCACTTGCCATTTTCATTTACGTGCGTTTCTACTATGTGTTTGGCACCGGCGTGAAATCGGGAGAACTAAATTATCTGGTTTACAAGGGTGTTATTTTCAAGACTTACGAAGGCAAGCTGATACAGTCGGGCTTCCGTGCCGATATGCCTGGTGGCTTACAATCGAACCAGTTTGAATTTTCGGTTGAAGACGAGAAAATTGCCATGGAGTTAATGCTGGCGGGCGGCAAGATGGTACAGCTCCACTATAAAGAGTTTTTTGGGAAGCTGCCATGGCGCGGATACACCAAATTTATCGTGGACAGTATCATCTCAATTGAGGAGAAACCTGCTAATCCGCTTTTGGAAGAAGAACTGACTCCCTACATACTGGACTCGATGTAAATGAAGGGAGTGATGGCACAAAAAAAGTTCTACGTAGTATGGCAAGGCGTAAAGCCCGGTATTTACTCTTCCTGGGAAGAGTGCAGGGCACAGGTATCAGGTTTTGAGGACGCACTTTACAAATCGTTTCCCACTCTGGAGGAGGCTGAAAAAGCTTTTTCCGAAAATCCTCGTAAGTACGTGAAGCACAAAAGAGTCATGGCACCAAGTCCAATTATTGAATACAAAACAACAGAAAGTATTTTATCAGAAAGCATTGCTGTAGATGCTGCCTGCAGCGGTAATCCCGGCAAGATGGAGTACAGGGGTGTTTTTGTGGCCGATGGTGTGGAGATCTTCCATGTGGGCCCAATGGAAGGTGGGACTAACAACGTAGGTGAATTCCTGGCAATAGTGCATGCGTTGGCACTGCTAAAAAAGAGAAAGAACAATATTCCAGTCTATTCCGACAGTATTAATGCAATAAAGTGGGTTTCCAATAAAAAATGCAATACTAAGTTGGTGCAAACTGAACAAAACCAGATTATATTTGATCTTATCAACCGGGCGGAGAAGTGGTTGATGTCAAATAGTTACACCAACCCTATATTGAAATGGAATACCAGATCGTGGGGTGAGATTCCGGCTGACTTCGGTAGAAAATAGTTATTAATCCTCCACCTCTTCGGGATCAATACTCCTTGGTGGCCTCAAAGTTGGGAAAACACGATGAATATTTTGTGCGATTTTCCCCGCAAACTCAACGAGTTCAATATTCATGGCCCGTGCTGCCTGATTATAAACATCACGTATATCCATAACATCCTCATCAGTTTCGCAGAAAAGATTTTCAATTGGAATAAGCTCCATAGACTCCACATTAATATCGTCTCCCACAGAGAAGTAAAAACCTTCTCGAACAAGTCGCTTCGTCAATTCCGGTTTCCCGCGATACCCGTGCAGTATCCAAGGTTGGGAAGGTTTGGCTTCATTAAAAACAGACAGCAGCTCATCCCATGCCTTCACGCAGTGAATAATAATTGGCTTCTTAAGTTTTTCGGAAAGAATAATGTGCTCTTTAAAAACTGGAATCTGAATTTCGTATGAGGGGCCTTTAAGTTTATCAAGCCCGGTTTCTCCAATAGCAATAATGCGGGGGTCTCCTGCAATCTCTTTGAGATATGTCATCTGATTTTCACTCTCTTCGGAATACCATGGATGAATTCCGCAGGAAAATGCATGACGTTCGATAGTCTCTTTGGCTACCTCAAATTCAAGTGGATATACATCAAGGATACACGAGTGATACGGGTCATCGGTATCTTCTAAAAGAATCTGGTGAGTGTGAACGTCGTATAATTCCATAAAAATTATTACTCAGCTTTCGTTGCATCACGGTGCTTTTTGACTTTTGGTTCCGGCACGGGATCATAGCCCCATCCTCCCCATGGGTTACAGCTTAAAATACGTTTTGCAGACAAGTAGGCACCTTTGAAAGGGCCATGCTTTTTCAATGCTTCTATCGTGTACCGTGAACAGGTAGGGGTATAGCGGCAACTGGGCGGTTTTAGCGGTGAGATGACTGACCGGTAGAAATAGACAGGCAAAAGCAAGATCCATGTCAGTAAATTCTTTAAATATTTCAATATGATGCCTCCCCCGCGAATAGATTGTTCAACTCCCTCATAGCTTTCTGCACACCTTTCACAACAGTAGCATAGTCGGAAAGGTCATCCTTCACATATATGAAAGCAATCTCAAGATGATCTTTTTCCCTAAGCAGCCCTGTATTGAAAAGATGTTTATTTAACCGGTATGCCTCCCTAAATAGCCGTTTCATACGGTTACGATGTACTGCAGGCTTTATTCTCTTTTTCGGGATGCTAACCAGTACCGATAACGGAGATAGAGCAAATTGCTCCGTCTCCAAATATACCACCCTGAACGGGTACGCCATAAAGGAACGCCCCAGGGCAAAGAGGGTTTCAATTCTTCTTTCTCCCGTTATACGTTCACCTTTTGTAAACCTGAATCGCTCAATTACGTCCATAGATAAAAGCATTCCTCCGAAAGCAATTACATCAACAAAGATAACTGTTTTTGGATTTAATTGTAACACTTTCATAAAAAAAATGGAAAAGTGCGCACTATCACCTTTCCATCTTACAGGTTTTCCTATTTACAGAATCAGGAGTGATTCTTGTGATTCTCTTTCAGAAACGCCTCCAAAGCAGCTGTCATTGAAGGGTAATCGGGCTGGGGAGCCTCGCAATCGAGCCTCAGCCCTGAATCTTCTACTGCCTTGGCAGTAGCACTCCCGAAACAACCGATGGCCATATCGCCTTGCTTGAAATCGGGAAAATTCGTCACCAATGATTGTATTCCAAGCGGACTGAAGAAAATGATCATATCATAGTCGAGTTTTTCATTTTCATCAAATTCGTTACTTACCGTTCTGTACATCACGCTTTTGGTATAATTAATTTTCTTTTGATCAAGAAAAAGTGTAACCTCATCGTTATGCTCCTCGGGCACAGGTAACAGAAACTTCTCTTTAGCGTGCTTAGTAAGGGAGTTACTAAGTCCGTCAATCTTTCCGGTTTGACTGAAGAATATTTTTCTTTTCCTGTAAACAATATATTTTTGCAGATAGAGAGCAACTGTCTCAGAAATGCAGAAATATTTCATTGTTTCAGGCATAGATATCTTTAGCTCCTCACATATTGAGAAAAATTTGTCCACGGCCGTTCTGGCAGTGAATACAATTGCCGTAAAATCCAGTATGTTGATACGTTGCTGACGAAACTCCTTCATGGAGACCCTGTCCACTTTAATAAATGGGAAAAAAGACATCTCCACGTGAAACTTGTCCGCTATTTCAAAATAGGGGGATTTTTCGGTCGTTGGCTTGGGTTGAGAAATGAGTATTTTCTTTACTTTCCGGGCATTCATACAATGTAATTTCCAGCAATACTAATTATTGATACAACGCCTTTATAGGCCAGCAGGCAGGGCGCAATTTCAGTTCCGCAAAGATACACAAAAAAATAGAAATACCCGATTTTATTTTTAACAAAAATATTTAATAATTCAAGAACAATGATTATGCGATTGATAAGAAACAGGACAATTATAAAGATTCCTACGAAATATCTGAACTCAGGCAAGAAGACATAGAAGACGGCTGGAAAGAAAAAGATGAGCCCAAACAGTTCAATGAGCCGAGAGTACCTCGTAATCCAGCTCTTAATTTCATCTCTCATAAAAAAGGTACTGATAAACCTGTACATCAAAAACTTTAGTCCGGTCAGCAATGATATTCCGAAAAAAAATCCGGCAAAGCTATAAAGATAGCCAGCTGAAGAGAAAGATGATATCCCCCTGTCCCATAAAAAAGTAAAGAGAATAATTGTTATTAGCAGTACAGCCTGCAAAATCATAAATAGCTCACCCCACACCTCAGTGGTAGTCACCTGATTTTTTCTTACCGAAGCAGGAATTTTACCCAGGGTTAATAAATTTTTAAAATTACTCATCAGAGCAACCCCTTCTCTGCGGAATACAAAGGCAAAAGTCATAAAGCAGAAAAGAAACAGCAGGAAGATTACGCTGTTCACCCAGTTAGAGAATGGAAAATGGACACCTACATTCCCGGCCGATAACTGCTGAAAAGCAAATGCGGAAATTTCATCTGTTTTAAAAAAAAGGTGGCTGCTGTCAGTAAGAAGATATTCAAAACGGTCGAAATAGATCAGTAATGAATCCGGACTGTCTTGAAGCGTTTCCGCCTTCAGAAAAAAAGGAACGGAATTCTCGATTGTATCAGCAATAAAATCGGGCACTCTTTATTATTAAATGTTTACATCGTTTCTCCACAAAATTACAACTCTTTTTTCTTATATTTGGTAAAAGAGGGGTTCCAGCAAGGAATTTTTTCAATCAGGTTGATAGCCATGCCTGGAGTTGACGCCACACTCCAGAGGCCACTGTAATCAGCTCTCATAAACTTCTCATCAATCATCTTCTCAAAAAAAGATAGCAACGGCTGATAGTAATCATTGATATTAAGAAGGACAATGGGATTGTTATACAACCCCAACTGCTTCCATGTAATAATTTCCGCAAGCTCTTCCAGTGTCCCTACTCCCCCGGGAAGAGCTATCACGGCATCGGCAGCATGTGCCATAGCCGCTTTTCTCTGATGAATGGTCTCGGTAACAATGGTCTCGGTAAGACTATCATGCCCCCATCCGGCATCGATCATAAATTTTGGGATAACCCCTTTTACCTTACCCCCATATTTCAATACCGCGTAATTCAGGGCACCCATCAGACCCTGCTTGCCGGCACCATTGATGCAGGTTATACTGTTCTCTGCCAACATTTTTCCCAATTGTGCTGCCGCTTCAAAATAGATTGGGTCTATTTCAGAACTGGAAGCGCAGTAAACAACCACTTCTTTGTTTCTCTTTTTCATTTTACCTCCTTCAAACAAAAGAAAACACGCCAGGCAGGGATCGTTAACGCCAGGCATGGATCATTAACTCAAAGCCAAAA
>NZ_DIQL01000025.1:37836-52291 GCF_002427225.1 Proteiniphilum sp. UBA5463
CAAAGCCAAAACCAATCAGGCGAGGCAGGAATAAATCATCTAAAACCCCGGAAATATCCCTGAGCCACGATTTTACAAATTAAACTCTTTCCTGATCTTATCAACGTAGTCAAGCTTCTCCCATGTAAAAAGCTCTACTGAAACTATCACCGGCTCGGGCATATAACGTGAATTGAACACCTTTTTCACCACACGAGGCTCACGTCCCATATGTCCGTAAGAGGCTGTCTCAAGATAGATTGGGTTACGCAGTTTGAGTCGCTGTTCAATAGCTTTGGGCCTCAAGTCGAACAAGGTTTTTACCTTTTTTGCAATCTCTGCATCCGACATTTTAACATTGCTTTTGCCATAGGTATTAACATAAATACTCATTGGTTCTGCAACGCCTATGGCATAAGAAACCTGAATAAGGACCTCAGAAGCAACACCGGCAGCTACCATATTTTTGGCTATATGCCGTGCCGCGTATGCTGCTGAACGATCCACCTTAGAGGGGTCTTTTCCCGAAAATGCTCCACCACCGTGAGGTGCTTTTCCGCCATAGGTATCTACAATTATCTTGCGGCCGGTCAACCCGGTATCGCCATGTGGCCCGCCAATAACAAATTTCCCCGTAGGATTCACATGATAGGTTATATTTCCATCGAAAAGTTTTTGTATATCTTTCCTTCCTCTGTACTGAGCCTGAACACGTGGAATCAGTATTGTCTTCACATCTGACTTGATACGGCTCTGCATCTTTCTGTCAGCCTCAAGGGCATCTTCTTTCGTGTTACCCCTTGGCTTCTCAAACTCATCATGCTGTGTAGAAATCACTATAGTATCGATACGTTGAGGCACACCGTCTTCATTGTACTCCACAGTGACCTGTGACTTTGCATCGGGACGAAGATAAGGCATAAGTTCAGGTTCATTTTTCCTAATATTCGACAGTTCCTGCAGCAAGGCATGACTTAAATCGAGCGGCAGTGGCATATAATTCTGGGTCTCATTGGTAGCATAACCGAACATCATTCCCTGGTCGCCGGCTCCCTGGTCCATGGGGTCCGACTTTTGATCAACACCACGGTTGATATCATCTGATTGTTCGTGAATACTTGAAAAAACACCGCAAGAAAGAGCTTCGAAGCGATATTCACTTTTCGTATACCCAATATTGGCTATTACCTGTCGCGCCACTTCTGCTACATCTACATATGCACGGGATTTTACTTCTCCTGCCAGTACCACCTGACCAGTGGTTACAAGAGTTTCGCAAGCTACTTTTGAGTTATGGTCATATGCCAGAAACTCATCAAGCAAAGCATCCGATATTTGATCGGCTACTTTATCGGGGTGCCCTTCGGACACCGATTCGGAGGTAAATAAATAGTTCATTTATAATTGTAAATTTGATGAACTGTAGCAAATAAGAGAAAGGGAAATGCGGTAAAGCGTTTTAGCATTTTTTTCTGTGGTTGCAAGCAGTTCAAATCTTTCCACATTGTTTTATCGGCTGCAAAGTTAGTAATAATATAAACAGATAGTCCCGACTAAAAGTTAAAATGTGTTATTGTTGACCCTTCATCATTAAATCATTTCAGTCGAATATTTAGTTTAATACTTAACATGCGAAACTTGAATTATTTAGGCCTATGGCAATCTAAAAGAATTAATACTAGCAAATGACTTGTTATAAAGACTTGACCCAACACACTTGAGCCGACACAAAAAACAGACAAAATAATAATCTGAATATATGTTTCTTAAGTAAATTTCACAGGGCTAATAAATGTGCTCTGCAGGTTTTAATATTTCAACTCAGGCTCTCAGTATAATTGATATGCAAATAGCGTGACTTTGGTGATTAAATGCTAAAGAACCATTTTATTTTTCAATTCTTGTTCCAGGTTCACATCTTCAGTCAGGTGGATGGTGTGGAATCCCATAGCTTTTGCAGCCTTCACATTTTCGATGTTGTCATCAATAAATAACGATTCGGAAGGTTTGATGGAATATCGGTCCAGTAAAATCAGATACAGTTTTTTATCGGGTTTAACCAGTTTTTCTTCTCCCGAGACAACCATTCCATCCATATCGCGGAAGAAATCGTAACGCTCCATAGCTATCGGAAGGGTTTCGGCCGACCAGTTGGTAAGTCCGTAGATCTTGTATTTCTCTTTTAGAGGTTTAATCAGCCTAATATTTTCTTCGAACGTACCTCCTAACATCTCCCCCCAGCGGCCGTAAAACATGGCTATCTCCTCTTTATACCGGGGAAACTCCTGTTGTTTCATAGCTGTAGCTTCTGCCAGAGGCCTGCCTGCATCCTGCAGTACATTCCAATCCGGCTTACAAACATTATCAAGGAAATAATTCATCTCTTCCTCTTTATTAAAAACTTTTCTGTAAAGATATGCAGGATTCCAGTCTATCAGCACACCGCCAAAATCGAAGATAATATTTTTCAGTTGCAGCATAATAATATTTTGATGCCCAAAAATACAAAAAAACAGCCGCATTCACCTCCATTTATGTTAAGGAGTGTCCAAAACAACACTATTTATTGTTAAATAAAAGATACAAGTTCAATTTATTTGCCTGATTTTCCTTACTTTCGCATGTGTAAATCGAAAGTCTAAAGAGATATCTTTAAAGTGATGTACAAAAAAATCGCGTTACTCATATTTATATCATCCCTGCTGGCATCTTGCGTAGCACGAAAAATAAACGTCTCTTACCCTAAGGCTGACACTCCATTGCAGAAGCATATTCTAGGCTATGGCATGAAGTATCTGAACAGGCCATACAGGTACGCCGGAAAAGGTCCCAACGCGTTCGATTGTGCAGGCTTTACATCTTTTGTCTTTCGTGAATTCGGATACAGCCTTAGCCCGAGTTCATCCGGCCAGTACAGGCAGTTTCCCGGAATAGATGACAGAAAAGAATTACGGCCGGGCGACCTGGTGTTCTTCGAGGGTCGTTCTCATAACGGCAACGTGGGACATGTAGGGATTGTAAAAGATGTGCTTGGCAAAGGGCACTTCACATTTCTTCATGCATCCACCAACAACGGGGTTATAATATCAAGGTCGACCGAGCCATATTATGCTTCCCGCTATATTCGCGGAGGAAGGGTTCTGAATGAGAACCCGGTTTATACTGAACAACAAAATCAGTCTAAAAAGAAGAAAAGCATAGTATTTAATCCAGCAGCATCAAATGAAGGGCCAGAAATACAGAATGCTCAGTCAGCATTATCAGGTAAAGCGGGAGAGCCAGCTGAAACAGTTTTTGATGATATACATATGTCAGGCCAAAACAATAGCAGCAATAATCACGTAACTCTTTTACAGGCCAATACGCATGAAAATTCCTCTCCCGGGAGGAGCCAATCTGACAGCAGAAGAGATGGCCCTGAAAGTGGCACTGTTTTTAAAGCTGATATCTGTGTCGCCCTTAGAGAAGACTCAGTGATAGTTCCCAAGCCTGCAGTAATTAAAATAGGCGAGGACGGTCCCCTAAAGCACACCGTTAAAATGGGCGAAACGCTCTATTCAATATCACGACAATTCAATTGCTCCATAGAACAACTAAAGTCCTGGAATCCACATTTAGGCCCCATATTGATGGCAGGAGACACTTTGACTATTCTGTCTGATTAAGAGTTGATTACTTCGAGAGTCTTAAAAATCGGGGTCCGTTGTTTAATAATGGAAAACTTTAAATGATGTTGTTTCCCATCTTTTACTTATTTTTGTATGCTGAAACCATTATGGTCCTGTTAAAAAACCAAACAAAATAATATATTATATTATATTGTAATTGTGCCGGTTGCAGTCGAAATAAGAGTAAATGAACTTGAATTCAGCCTAAATGCTGAATTATAGAAATGGATTTACATTGACTTGTAAAACGCTGAATTCTAGTGGCACTTATAAGCTCAATCTGCTCAATTATTGCCGATCTTTTTATTATCGGAGACTAGTGTGTTGAAATATAAAATTAAAACAATATGATTACTGCAGAACAACTGAAAGATTTGTTGGAGCGCGAGAAAGCGCTGAGGGGGTATCTTTGACGTAGATGCAAGAAGCATCCGGCTTGAAGAGGAAGAGCTGCGTACCCAGTCACCCGATTTCTGGAGCGACACCAAAGCGGCAGAAGCACAGATGAAAGTGGTAAGGGAACTAAAATTCTGGCTTAATGCCTACAACGAGGTAAAGGCTGCTGTGGATGAGCTGCAGCTTGCTTATGACTTTATGAAGGAAGGTGTTGTATCTGAGGAGGAGGCAGACGTCATTTATGCAAAAGCCCTCAAAATAATTGAGGACCTGGAACTTAAAAACATGCTTCGGCGTGAAGAGGATCAGCTTGGCGCCGTTTTAAAGGTCAATGCCGGTGCTGGCGGGACAGAGAGCCAGGACTGGGCCTCCATGCTTTTCCGAATGTACCAGCGATGGTGTGAGGACAAAAATTATAAAACCACTGTAACCAACTGGCAGGATGGCGATGATGCAGGTATCAAGACCGCAACCCTGCAGGTGGAGGGCGATCTGGCCTATGGCTTCCTGAAAAGTGAAAACGGTGTTCACAGACTCGTGCGTGTATCCCCTTATAATGCACAGGGTAAACGTATGACATCCTTTGCTTCGGTATTCGTTGTTCCTCTGGTTGACGATACTATAGAGATAGAAGTAAATCCGGCGAACTTAAGCTGGGACACCTTCCGCTCTTCGGGAGCAGGAGGACAGAATGTGAACAAGGTGGAGACCGGTGTCAGGTTGCATTATCTATACAAAGACCCCGATACAGGTGAAGAGCAGGAGATAGTGATTGAGAATACCGAGAGCCGTTCGCAGATGGGCAACCGTGAAAACGCTATGCGACTGCTTAAGTCACAGCTTTACGAGATGGAACTTGAAAAGCGCCGCTCAGCTCAAGCTGCCATTGAGGCGGGCAAAAAGAAAATAGAATGGGGATCACAGATTCGCAGTTATGTCTTTGATGACAGGCGAGTGAAAGACCACCGTACCAACTACCAGACATCAGACGTAAATGGGGTGATGGATGGCGACCTGGATGAATTCATCAAAGCCTATTTAATGGAATATGGAGGCAGCCTGTAACTGCCTCTTCCAAAAGGCCGACAAAAATTGAATATCCAGAGCGCGATGCAATTGAGAACTGGTAGATGCAATTGAGAACTGGTAACTGTTTGCAAATTTGTTTTCACCCGGAAGATAGTGTTAACGGGTGGAGTCCGCCGATACAGATAATCCGAAAAGGGCATAATCATATTTTACCGGATCGTCAGGATCAAGCAACCTCAGGTTTTCGGTAAGCTCAATTGCTGTTTTCCAATCAGTCTGTTTACGGGTAATCAGCCCCAAGCTCCGTGCGGTTCTGTCGACATGCAAATCAACGGGGCAAATAAGCTCACTCTGCGGAATCCTTTTCCAAAGGCCAAAATCCACACCGTTACTATCGGTTCGCACCATCCACCGCAGGAACATATTCAACCGCTTGCAGGCAGAGTTGCGGGCAGGAGTTGCCACATGCTTCCTGGTACGTGCAGGTGCGTCAGGATGATTGAAAAACGCTTGTTCAAAACTGATGAGTGATTTTTCAATAGAGATGAACATTCCTCCGTTAAGAAATGCATCTTCAAGACTGTCATAAATGGTATAATGATGATGTAAGAAACTTACAAAGTAAAGCAGATCGGTATCGTTAAAGGTGCGATGTTTAAAACCAAGCAGATTTTTCAGATCCCGGTCGCTGTGTTCCATAATAAACCGGTAGGGTTCGTTTCCAAACCTCTCAACAAGCTCTTTACATTTTGAAATAATCGTTTTTCTCTGTCCCCACGCAAGTGTTGCAGCAAAGAAGCCAATTATTTCGCGGTCTTTTTTTGCAGAAAATAAGTGGGGAATTGAAATAGGATCATTTTCTATAAATGAGACTTGATTATACTGATTGGATTTCTCGTCAAGGAATTTTTTCAAATTAAACATTATGAGATAAAATTATTCGATGCAAAAATAGCTCTATTTCTTAAAAAACCTTACATTTGCAATAACAATTTATTTTTTGAATTTGTATCTGTTTTTAATGAGACCTAACATATACACTGTAATACCCAGCCTGAAGAACCTTTTCCTTTTCTTCATCTCTCTATTCCCGTACACTGTTTCAGGGCAGATAAGCTATGGAGGGATGCCACTTCCATTCCATGCTGATGCTGGCGCACGCGCTATTGCTCCGGCAACGGATTTTTTCATTGAGATGCCCTCTTTTGATACGCAGGCAGCATTAAGGCGCTCAGAACAGGATCGGTCTAAATTCAAAAGCCTTGAGTTTGCTCATAAATTTCACGTACACCTTAGACCCGACAATTCAGGTATCATTTTCTCTGCTGGAGGCATGAAAGTGTGGCGTGTCGGCATCCGCTCGAAAGGAGCTTACTCCCTGAATATATTTTTCTCTAAATTCAAGCTTCCAGCTGGAGCAAAAGTGTTTATCTATAACTCAGGTCAGACAGAAGTACTGGGATCTTATACCGAGAAAAACAACACAGAATTAAACATGCTCCCTGTTCAACCCCTTGGAGGAGATGAGTTAATTGTGGAGTATCAGGAGCCGCAGGATGCAACATTCAGCGGAGAGATTGAGATAGGTGAGGTAAATCACGATTTTATGGGTATTTTCAGGGCTACAGAACCAAGGGACCCGGAACAGAGCTGTCATCCCAATTTAGTATGTTACCCGGAGAATATTCAGCCTGGCAGCGGCATTGTTGCGCTTATTATTAACGGAACGACCTACTGCACCGGTTCTCTTATAAACAATACATCTGATGAGTTAATACCATATTTAATAACTGCCACCCACTGCCTTAACAAAGACTATAATGCATCATTCCTTGCAAACAGAAAATATGATCTCGTTGCTGGCAGCATTGTCGCCTTTTTCAATTATAACTCACCTGTCTGCTCCACTGATATCCGGGGCCCTCTGCAAATGACAATGGCTTCGGCCGATTCGGTACTTATCAGTGAACGGCACGATATCTCACTTTTGAAACTGAAACAAGCCCCACCAAAAGAGTACCAGCCATACTACCTGGGATGGAATACAAACACTGCTCCTTCTGCACCCTTTCATGGATTGCATCATCCTAACGGGGGTATAAAGAAAGTTGCTATCGGAACAAGGTCTCTGAGCATCGGATCATTTGATGATCCTAAATACAATATGGAACCTAACTCTTTTTGGGTGATTAATGAATGGGATACAGGCTCAACCGAAGGTGGCTCGTCAGGATCTCCGCTGCTGGACAGAGATAAAAGAATTGTCGGCACACTCACAGGAGGTGTCTCTCAGTGTTCATCACCACGTGGCCCCGATATATATGCCTCTCTTTACAGATTCTGGAATGTTCAGGGATCGCTTAATAATCCAAACCCTATCAGTTATTACCTTGACCCGGTAAATTCGCAAGCAACGCAAATGGATGGGTATAATCCAAACGCCAACAGTCCGCTCACAAGGAGCCATAACTTTATTGATGATGAAAAAATATTGCAGTCCTATTTTCAGTCCATCCCTATGTTTGCTACAAACAACACATACGGGTACAGTGAGTTTGCAGAAGAGTTTTCTGCAAAAGCCGATACCCGGCTCCAAGGTGTGTTTATATCATCTCCGGCAACAGACAAAATCCTGAACATGAACATTCGTATAAGGGTCTACTCAGGCGAAAACGGCCCTGAAAGGCTGCTATATGAACAGCCTTTTAATTACGGTTTCATGTTTTTCAGTAATTCAGGTTTCCCGGTTGCACCACGCGATATGAGGCACAGTGTGGAAAACTACATAAAATTCATCAATCCTGTAACCGTCTCTGGCAGATTTTATATCTCCTACTATGAAACAAAAGGAATAGCTGACGGCTTCTCAGCCTTCAACATTGAACCCAGAAAAATTGGTTCCGGAATGATCTGCACTTCCTGGATGAGAAACAGTATGGGTTGGGTAAGATCGTCAGAAAACATTGAAAATCCAGTTAATACCTCATTCATGATTATTCCCTATACATCAGGGAAGGAATCCGTAGCTGTTACACCTGAGAAGGAAGAGCCGATACTTACAGCATATCATTCAAGGGAGGTGAAGAGGATATTCATAGAATCGAACTACGACATAATTGAATGGGAAATATATTACTCTTCGGGACAGAAAATCTATCATGAAAAGGCAGATCTAAGTATAAACAGAGTCTCCTATTCATCGGGACACCTGCCCGGAGGAGTCTATATTGTAAAGGTAAAAACTATTGATGGTATAACAAGATCGAGAAAAGTACTGGTTATGTAACAAGACCGGACTAATTATACCGGCTCACTTCGGCAGTGGTTGCTTTTTCACCCTCTTCCGGTGCTTCTTCCTGCCCCTCTTCAGCCACTCTGTCCATTAGTTGATTAATGCGATCTTCATCATCAATAACCACTTGTACCGCCTCGCCATTCTCATCTGAACCCTTTACCAGGTTATCAGCGGAGAGGCTGCAATCCTTTTTACCGATCTGCTCTTTCAAGTAATTTGATATAACACTGCTTCCCTCTCCTGAATCCTCTGCACGCGAATATTCTTGTTTTCCCACTTCTGGCTTTACTTCAGGAACTGGCACCACTTTTTTACCCACTATCAACTGGTCTCCAATTCCTATTCTTGTTGAGCTCAGCCCGTTCCAAAACTGAATTTGAGACACTTTCACACCATTACGCTGTGCAATTTTTCCAAGTGTATCTCCTTTTCTTACCCGATAATATAGATTCTCCGTGCGTGTAACGCCGGCAGAGGCTTCTGATGCCTCTGTGGATACCTGTTCTGCATTTTCGGTTTTGGATATTTCCTCTGCCCGTTTGCCCACTATCAGCTGTTTTCCAATACTCAGTCTGTCTGATTTAAGCCCGTTCCATGATTTAAGCTGTGCCAGGGTAATGCCGTTTCTCCCGGCAATGGCAGAAAGGTTGTCCCCCTTTTTCACACGGTAGTAAATGTTTGCCGTATTTCCCGACCCTGAAGATACCGATCCGTTCAGATAGTTTTCGGTGTTGACTCTGTGAGTAAGAAATCTTCCTCTTTCAAAATTTACTATCGAGTCATTTTTATCGATATAAGAATACATTTTTTCAGTGGGAAGCACCAAAGCATATGGTTTGAAGTTACCGGGAATAATATCTTTCTTGAACTGCGGGTTAAGCCTTCTCAACTCGCTTACGGGCAGATCAAGCACCCCTGCAATCTGCTCGAAATGGATCCGCTCATTTACCTGAATCGTATCCAATGCAGTGTTTGCACCTGAAAGGTGTACCGGGCAGATGTTATGGTCTGCATAATAATTCATAATGTAATTGGCTGCAATAAAGGCAGGAACATACCCTCTTGTCTCTCGTGGCAAAAGGTAATATATTTCCCAATAATCATGTTTTCCACCACTTCGGGCTATAGCTTTATTCACACTGCCCGGTCCGCAGTTGTATGCTGCGATGACCAGGTTCCAGTCCCCATAAATAGCGTACAGATCCTTCAGATATTGTACTGCAGCCTCAGTGGCCTTGTAAGGATCCCTCCTCTCATCGACCAGGCTGTTTACTTCCAACCCATATCCTTTACCGGTACGAAGCATAAACTGCCACAGCCCTGTAGCACCGGCACGTGATACAGCAACCGGATTCAGTGCCGACTCAATGACCGGCAGGTATTTCAGTTCCAGAGGCAGGCCATGCCTGTCCAAAGCCTGTTCAAACATAGGAAAATAGTAGTCCCCCAGGGCAAGCATATATGCCACTTGCTCCCTTTTCCGGATGGCATACATCTCGATATAGTTTTTCACCACGCTGTTGAACGAGACCTCCATCACCGTCGGCAACTGGTAAAGCCTTTTTATAAAAACAGTATCGTGAAAAGTAACATTCTCCCCACGTTTACAATCAACATTTGCTTTTGAGAGATCGAGCTGCCAGTTGTGCAGCAGGTCACTAAGCTTTTCAGTCATACTTTCGGGATAAACAATCTCGTTGTCTTTTATTTCCCTGGAGGTTGCATGGCCGTTTTCCTGAGCTGTCAGTGCAGCACTAATCAACAAACATATCAGTGTAACTAATAAATTTTTCTTCATAAGATAAGATTACCACTCCTTAAAATATGGAGTTGACATTTAAATAGTTAGAAATTAAAACTCCACTGCACTCCCAATGATGAGCTTCCATTATAACCGTACCTCTCGTCTTTAACCATCACCGGTGCCACACGCATTGACAAATCGGGGCTTATGTCGAAATCAAACAACTGGGCATCTACATATGCATCCACAATAGCTATCAGATACAAGGCAAATGTTCCAATAATACTAAAATCTCTGTAATAGCGATAATAGTCCTTACGCTGTTTCAAAACATCAGTAAACCAACGTATATCTGTAGTTGCAGGATCCTGGCCATATGGCAGCATGTTATGCCAACGGTTGGTATCAGGGTTATCATCCATGATATCCTGATATGCTCCCAGGTAATCACGGTAATACCCATTGTTCCAGGTGATAGCATACGTAAATCCGACAAAGCCTCCGTACAAAATTGGCAATTTCCAGTACTTCCTGTTATATATCTGTCCTAATCCGGGGAACAATGCCGAGAAGATAACTGCTTTTCGCGGTGTTGGCTTAAACCGGTATGAAGGTGTGAAAAAAGAGTCACTGGTGGAGCCATCAATCAAGAAGCTATCTCTAAACTTAATGGTATCTTCCTTAACATGCACAGCTGAATCTTTGGTAATTATGCTTGCCGTAACCACTGTTTGCTGCGGCACAGTAAGAGTGGATGTGTCAGAAGGCCGGATAGCCTTCACTGAATCCTCAATAATAACTTGAGCCGAATCCTGTCGCTGTTGCAGTAAATTAATCTGCGAATAGGCTTTGACATAACAAAAAACAGAGAACAGGCATACAAGAACAGGGGCAAGCTTCATCATCGGCCTATTTTTTCATTTTATCAAACATCACTATAATACGCTCCAGATCTTCTGGCGACTCAAATGGAATAGTGATCTTCCCTTTTCCCCGTTTGTTGAGGGTGAACTGCACATCGGTTTTAAAATAGGAGGAAAGGTGCTGTTTTAAAGCGTCAAAATCGTCAGGTAGCATCTGTTTTACCGCAGGTTTCCTTTTTTGTGACTTGCTGCCACCTGAAGAGATCGACTTAGGAATGGGTTCCCCGTCACTGAATTCCCTCACAATTGTTTCCACTTTCCGTACCGATAACTCCTCATCGAGAATCAGATTGTAAAGCGAGAGCTGTGCCACAGGATCGTTCATTGTAACTAGTGCACGGGCATGCCCCATATCAATCTTCTTGTTTTTTACCCCCATTTGCACTTCGGCAGGAAGCTTCAAAAGTCGCAGATAATTGGCAACAGTAGCCCTTTTTTTACCCACTCTCTCGCTCAGTTGCTCCTGTGTAAGAGACATTGTGTCTATAAGAGTTTGATAAGCAAGTGCAATCTCAATTGAGTTAAGGTCTTCACGCTGAATATTCTCAATCAGCGCCATTTCCATTATATCATCATCATCAACCGTTTTTATATAGGCCGGTATTGTTGACAACCCTGCCAGCTGTGAAGCGCGGTAGCGACGCTCTCCGGCAATAATCTGATATTCGTCTTCATCCAGTTTTCTTAAAGTAACGGGTTGAATAACGCCAATGGATTTTATGGAAGCCGATAACTCTATCAATGCGTCCTCATCGAACACCCGGCGTGGTTGATCGGGATTGGGAATAATCTTACCCAACTCCACCTCACTGATAGAAGAAGAGCCCTTTGTCTCACCATCGTTAAAAGTGATCAAAGCATCCAATCCTCTTCCTAATGCATTCTTTTTCGCCATAATATATACCCTGATAATTTTCCGGTCTATGCTTTTCTAAATCGATAATTCAAATAACAAACATAAAAACCAAAGTGCACAAAGTTATGAATTTTTTTCGATTAGCTCCTGGGCAAGTTGCATATGATTGACAGCTCCCCTTGATCCTGCATCATACATCAAAGCCGGTATAGCATGGCTCTGCGACTCGCTTAGTGTAATGTTGCGTTGAATAACGGTAGTGAAAACCAACTCTTTAAAGTGATGCTTAACCTCTTCATAAATCTGGTTATGAAGTCGAAGACGCGAATCATACATAGTTAGAACAAAGCCTTCTATCTCGAGCTTGGTATTTAGTTTTGACTTAATGATCTTTATCGTATTCAACAGTTTGCTTAACCCTTCAAGTGCGAAGTATTCACATTGAACAGGTATCAGAACAGAATCGGCTGCTGTAAGTGCATTCACGGTAATTATGCCCAACGAGGGAGAACAATCGATCAATATAAAATCGTAGTCGTTGTTAAGAGGGAGCAACAGGTCTCGAAGTTTTTTCTCTCTGTTATCCATCTGCACCATCTCCAGTTCTGCTCCCACCAGATTTATATGTGATGAGATGATATCGATGTTTTCAAAGGGGGTTTGTTGCACAGCCTCCCTTGAAGAACATTTGCCGATCAATCCCTCATAAATGGTGTCGGTGGTTTTTTTAATATCAATACCTAAACCTGAAGAGGCGTTTGCCTGAGGATCGGCATCAACTACCAGGACTTTTTTCTCCAAAGCAGCAAGCGAAGCTGCAAGATTAATCGTAGTAGTGGTTTTCCCCACCCCTCCCTTTTGATTCGCCAAAGCAATAACTCTACCCATAATTTTCAATTTACAGCTGGCATCATTTTTTCAATGTGGCTTATATAAACAAATACACAATCTGCTCATTACTTAATGAAAACAATCCAGTTTAAACAGCAAAATAAATAATAAATCGGTAAATAATGTGTTAATTATTTAAAACGTTGATCTTTTTGTTGATAAATTGAAATAATCAGGGGTAAAAGAACACTTTTAAAATATAATATCTGTGTTCTTCTCATTTTTCTTCAGCTGATTATTCTTCTGATAAAAAAAATATTTTTCACCGAAAGCTGGTTTTAACTCATTAAACCAGGTAGCTTTTTTATCATACGCGGCGAAAAAAGGAATATCCACTAAGTCGGGATTACGACACTGAAGGAACCTAAGTACAAACACTTTTTCCCCTCTTACCTCTGTAATACCCATAATCTGAATTTTACCCGGGTCGGCACTCATGCTTGGGCCGCGTACAGTACGGCAAACACCGCTAACACTACGATAAGCTTTACGGAATATATTCCACGCTTTTTCCAGTGAAACTTCGAAAAATGCTTTTGAGCCAGTATCACGCGCTATGAACATATAATAGGGAATCATGCCCTGCGCCACCTGCTCTTTCCACATGTCGCCCCATATAACGTGATCATCGTTAATATGACGTAAGAGCGGCGATTGTGTCCTTATCTGTGCACCTGTATTCTGTATCCTTTCCACAGCCTGCTTCACAGCATCGGTAGAAAGTTCTGCCGGATGATTGAAATGAGCCTGAAAAGCAAGATGTTTGCCAGCTTTTTTTACTTTTTCGAAAAGACGTAACAAATCGTCTGCATCCTTGTCCGTCAGAAACCGATAGGGCCAATAGGACAGCGTCTTTGAACCTATACGGATATTCCGTATATGTGAAAATTCTTTTGTCAGCAGTGGTTCAATATATGCAGAAATAATGTTTGCCTTTGCAGTAAGCGGATCACCACCTGTAAAAAGCACATCGGTAACCTTAGTGTGTGTAAGAAGATATTTGTGAAGAAGACCGGCCTCTTTCATTGCAAACTTCAATTCATTCATCCCGATGAACTGCGGCCAGCGGAAACAAAATGTGCAATATGCATGGCATGTTTGACCCTGGCTAGGAAAAAAGAGCACTGTCTCGCGATATTTGTGCTGAATACCGTGCAACCTGATACCATCTAAAGCAGGAACGTTGTAACTTTGTCCGGCAGGATTGGGATTAAGCTCCATGCGAATTTCGTTAACTTTATTTTTTAATCCCGGTTCATCATCTGCATAAAGCAGTTTTTTAACCTGCGAGTAATGATTTTTCGAAAGCATCTCTTTTCTTGGGAAAGTAAGGGTGAAGATAGGATCTTCCGGCACATTATTCCAGTTTATCAACTGCTCCACAACATAGTTATTAGATTTAAAAGGCAGCACTTGGCCTACAACTTCGATAGCCTCCTTTTCATCTTTGCTTAATGAACTTAATTGTGGTATATCTGTATAATTCCGCAAGATATAATTTCTATATTTGATTGTTTCCATATTTTTAAACGTTACCATAATGGGTGAACTTCAGAAAAATTAAAGTCACGTAGCACCATGGGATAAGAAGTAATTATTGTAGTTCGGAAATCAAAAATAAAACAAAAGCATCAAAAAGACAACTCAATTAACGCATTTTTTGCTTTTTTTATA